>QHOZ01000019.1:0-4669 GCA_003219495.1 Verrucomicrobiota bacterium
GCCTGTAACGTTTTGACGAGCTCGAGACCGGATTCGTTTTTCAACGAGATGTCGATCAAGGCCACGTCGGGCTTGCACGCCTCCATTCCAGCAATCGCGCCGGCCGAGTCTTCCGCTTCGCCACAAACAAGAAGATCGCCCTGTTGATTAATGAGATAGGCCAGTCCATCGCGCACAAGCGGATGGTCGTCGACAATAAATACCCGGCGCTTGCGCGCCACGCCGTTGGATGGTTTTCGATTCATAGGTTTTAATTAGGTGAGGTGCGGTGTGAGTAATTTGCAGGTCACAATCGTGCCGCCGTCGCGATTGCCCGTGACTGAGAGTTTGCCTCCAATGAGCGAAGCGCCGTGCTCCATCAAACGCAGACCGAGTCCAGTCGAGGCGGGTAATTCGCTCGGAAGTCCCCGGCCGTCATCGCTCACGGCCAGCGTTAGTTTTTGTCCGGTTCGCGAAAGCGCGATGTCGATCTTGCTCGCATTTGCATGCTTCACCGCATTGGTCGCGGCTTCGTGAGCGATGTGATAAAGCTGAGTCGCAGTAGCTGAATCGGCGACGCGCACCGCATCATCTCCATTGAAACTGCAGCTCACGCCGAATCGTTCGCTGATGTTTGCGGCGAGTCCTTGCAATGCCACGCTCAAGCCGTCCGCATCCAATTCCGGCGAAAAGAAACCGCGCGCGAGATTTCGCGTCAGATCGATTCCTTCTTCGATGTAGCGAACGACTTTCTCGGCGTCTTCGACTTCGGCAGCTGAACGATCTGCCAATCGCTCTCGCAACACTTGCGCGGCGAGCGCGGTGCCAGTGAGATGTTGGCCCAAACTGTCGTGCAAACTTTGCCCCAGCCGGCGCCGCTCGCGATCAGCGAGTCCCGCAATTTCCTGATCTAAACGTTCGCGCTCCGCCATCTCGCGCTTCAAGGCAGCCGTTCGATCGCGCACTCGCTGATCGAGCTCCTGGAGCAAGGTCCGCAGCTTGAACAGGAGCCCGGTGAAAACGGTGTAAGACCCGAACGCCATTCCAATGTTCCAAACGCCGACCGTTGGAACACCTGCGGCAACGTCCGAGACCACCCACGCCGTGATGCTTAGACCCGAGACGAAAATTCCGAACCAGAAATTGCCGAACCAAGTGGCGAGGCTGATCGGCGCCAAATAAAACAAGAGAAACGTCTGCTCGTAGCCCGTGAGATAATCCACGTATCCGAGAACGCCCACGATCGTGAGACACACGACCGCGAGAATTGCGGGGGATTTTTGTAAGCGGGTGGATGCGAGCCAGCCGGCCATATTGGGACGAGGCGCGCTGAAGGCGCTCGGGGCAACATATCCAATCGTTCACCCTATTTTCGTGTAGGGCGCGGTAGCATGCGTTTGCCGCCCTGTTTCGTTTCTGATATAGTTCCGGCACAAAGGGGGCGCACTGGTTTCGACTCATCGTTAGAAGCACAGGCGGCATGTCGAGGATGGTTCCGTTGGCCTCGTAAAAAACCGGACCAAAACAAATAAACGCAGATCACGAAGATCTCGCTCTCGCGGCTTAATTGACCGTGACGTTTTCGCAGCGACGCCTGCTAGCGGCGGAAACGTGGACAGCAGGCTGGCGAATCGGCGGAGCGACCGCGACCGGTTCGTGAATCGAAAATTCGCGGACGCTCGGGAGTTGGCAGTGTGCCGGCGCAACGTCAGCTCCCTAAATTAAGCACCGGCTAAACATGTAGAAGCTTGCGTCGAAGGCGACGAGGACAGGGGTTCAACTCCCCTCGCCTCCAGAAATCCCAACGTCGGCCATTCCTTTCGTTCAGTCGGCAAGTTTAGGCTGCCCCAAAGTCCTACGATCGGGTACACTGCCGCGGTGTAAATTTTCGACAGATATGAAAGAAAAAGCTTCACATCCGAAAGCGTCTGTCTTATAAAAATCATAACAGCAATAAGTATTAGCCGACCTGAGCTCAAATGAACTTCCCTTTCCTCGGTAAACTTTCTTATCACTCCGCCATCCTCCTCGCCTGCGTCACCCTCAGTTGCCGCCCACAGCAGGCGGTTATCCTTTCTCCCGGGGATAGCGACCTGGTCGTTTTGAACGGCTGCGTCATTTCAGCCTGCAATTATCTCGCCGCCGTCAAAACCCAGCACGCGCTCGACAAAAACTTCTGGGCCAAGATTCTTCTCGTCCGCTACAACAATCATCCCGCAGGTCACGCTTACTGCGTTTGGGAAACTGACGGCACCGTTTACGGTTACGATCGCAACGCCGGTTCGTTTCAGATTCCCGTCTACACACAGGACGCTCGCGCCATCGCGATCGTTCTCGCTCAGGAACTGGGCAAGGTGTTGAACGAAAATCTGAGCGTCGACCGAGCGGAATTCGTCGAATCGAACCAGGCGCAGGTTTACAAATTCTAAGCGCGAGAAACTTAAAGCGTCAGGCACACTCGATTCAAATGTGTGCTGAGCAATACGCAGATCGCCGAGCTTCTCGCGCGCGAAGCTGAAAAGGAATCGGGCATTCTCGTCCGCGCTTATCGGCGCGCCGCGCGCAGCGCATTCCTCTGGCCCGAACAAGTCGCCACCTTGATCGAGCAAGAGCGTTCGCTCAGCGAGCTGCGCTCAATTGGCCCCTTCATTACCAAACGCATCCTGCGTTGGATCGATAAACCCCCGAAAGAGACAATTCTTGTTCCGCCAATTCGCCGCGATTTTGTCACGCTCGCGGATGCGCGCGTGCTGCTCGCAAAAGTTCCGGACTGATCCAAACAATTGCGCGGCGACCTGCAAATGCACACGCACTACAGCGACGGCTCCGGCACCGTCGCCGATATGGCCGAAGCCGCGCGCGAGCGGGATTACGAATACATCGCGATCACCGATCACTCGAAGGGTTTGAAGATCGCCGGCGGCATCGATGAAAAACGTTTGGCGAAGCAGCAAGCGCAGATCGCGAAAACAAATAGGTCGATCTCGCGAGCAAAGGGACACGTCACGGTTTTGTCCTCACTCGAAATGAATCTGAATCCGCGCGGCGAAGGCGACATGGACCCGAAGGCGTTGGCTAAGCTCGATATCGTTCTCGGCTCGTTTCATTCCGTTCTGCGTGTGAAGCACGATCAAACTCCGCGCTATCTCGCTGCTCTGCGCAATCCCGACATTCAGATTTTGGGTCACCCTCGGGGTCGCATTTACAATTATCGGCTTGGATTAAAAGCTGATTGGCCGCGCGTGTTTGCGGGAGCGGCAAAACTCGACAAGGCAGTCGAGATCGATTGCTACCCGGATCGACAAGACCTGAATCTTGCGCTGTTAAAAATCGCGAAACGGGAAGGTTGCCGCATCTCGCTCGGCACGGACGCGCATCATCCGTGGCAACTCGAATTCATCGAGCTCGGTCTCGCCGCGGCGCTGAAAGCAAAAATTCCTGCGGAACGAATCGTTAACTTCATGCCCGTGGCCCAACTCAAAAACTGGGTCGCCATTGTTCGTCGAAAAGCGCGACGGCGTTAGTGCACTTTGTCGTCCCAATTCTTCTTCTGAAACGAAACCCGTCCCGAGCCGTGCTCGAACGCTTCGAAATGTTCCGGATTCTGTTGATAGTATTTTTGATGATAATCCTCGGCCGGCCAAAATTTCATTGCCGGCAAAATTTCGGTCGCGATCTGTTTCTTGAACTTGCCGGAGGTTGCGAGCTTCTCTTTCGAAGCTTCCGCGATCTTCTTTTCCTCATCGCTCCCATAGAAAATCGCCGCGCGATAACTCGGGCCGATGTCGGTGAACTGCCCATCTGTCTGCGTGGGATCGATCTGCTTCCAATAAATACCGAGCAACTTGTCGTAGGAAATTTTTGCCGGATCGTAAACGATCTCGATCGACTCGCGGTATTTGGTTTTCTCAGAGCCGACGAGCTCGTATGTCGGATTGGGTTCGGTCCCACCGCAATAGCCGACGATTGTTTTGATCACTCCCGGCGCTTTATCGAACGCGGGCTGAATGCACCAGAAACATCCGCCGGCAAACACCGCGGTCTTTGTCGCGGCAGGTGGGTTCTCCGCGGTTGAAACGTCGACAACCAAAGCCAGGCAAGCTGCGATCAGAGCAAGCGCTTTCATCATGTCGATCTTAGACAATCGCGGGCTCGTAGCGTTGTCGGAAATTGTCTTGCTTAGGCTCGGCGGCCCTGAGATAAGCGAAATGTCGCTCAACCTTTGGGAGGTTACTATGGCTAAAACACTCGGAATGCTTTTCGGTATTGTCTTCTTGGCGGTTGGAATCCTCGGCTTCGTCCCGGGCGTGGCGCCAGCTGGTCCGGATGGAATGCCGATGCTGCTCGGTATCTTCATGGTGAATACTGTGCATAGCGTCGTGCACATCGCTTCGGGATTGATCTTCTTGTTCGCGTCGATGGCGGGGGCGGCGGCCGCGAGCTTATGGTTCAAAATCTTCGGGCTCATCTACGCACTGGTTGCGGTCATGGGATTCGTCGTCGGAAATGGAATGATCTTCGGATTAATTTCCAACAACACGAACGATACGTGGCTGCATGTCGTGCTCGCCGGAGCGATGCTTCTGATCGGTTTCGCGGTGCCAAAAGCGTCGGCCACCACAGCCTGACGATCGACAACATTTTTTTCCAAGCCGCTGCGCAGTTGAATTGCCCCGTTGCGGCTTCATTC
>QHOZ01000019.1:4697-6962 GCA_003219495.1 Verrucomicrobiota bacterium
TCGTTTCTGCGTGAGCTCGCGCAAAAGACGCCGGAGCGAAATTTTCTCGGTATCGATAAAATGGCGGGACGGATCGAGAAAAGCTGCCGCAAAGTCGCCGGCCTCGAAAACGTGCGGGTCATGAATTTGGAAATCTCCTACGCCGTGCGTTTTCTGCTGCCGCGGGAATCGGTCGAAACGTTTTATTTATTCTTTCCGGATCCCTGGCCCAAGCGCCGTCATCATCGGCGGCGGCTTGTAACGACAGAATTTCTGGACGCAATTCATCGCGCGCTCGGCGAAGCGGGAATGTTTCGAATTGCGACCGACCAGGCGGATTACTTCGAGCAAATAAAGCGAGTCGCAAAAAATCATTCCGGATTTGCCATCGCAAACGATGTCGACCTTCCGACGACGAAGTTCGAGCGGAGATTTCGCGACGCTGACCTTCCGATTTATCGCTTGTCGCTGCGAAAGATCTCGCCGGTGAGATAGGCCCGCGCTTGCCATCCGTCCTTTCCAAGCTCGACTTCGACCGCGCCGGTTTCGTCCTGTCGAAATAATTGGATCCCGCGAGCGCGTTCGCGCGAGGTCGCGACAATTAATCGCGGCTGCACGGAATCCAGGAACGCATCCGAGCCGGAATTGCCCGAATGATGTTGCCCTTTGATCAAGATATCGCTGCGCAAATCGGCGCGGGATTCGAGCAACAGCTTCTCTGTCGCGTCGCCCGCATCGGACAGAAACAAGATTCTCGACGCACCCGCGGAAATGCGAACGACGAACGCCTGATCGTCCGCCGTGCTTGCGTTAAAATCCGGCGGAGGAAACAAAATATCCCCGGTTACGTTCGGAGAGACGGTGAACGCATTGCGAATTTGCGGCGTCAATAAATTGATTCGCCGACTTGATAAGGTTTCGCGCAATCGCCGGTGAATGGTTGATCGATCCGGCGCCGGATTGTCGATCAAAGCAGCGGGAACAAAATCGTGTAGCAACGCTTCCGCGCCGCCGATGTGCAACGAATCGCCGTGTGTGAGCAACAGCCCGTCGAGCCGATTGACACCCGCCGCGTGCAGATAAGGACGAAGCACGCGTTGGTAATCGCGCGCGCTGCCGCAGTCCAAGAGCCAATCCGCACCTTTCGCATGAAGATGAACCGCGCCCCCTGCTCCGACATCGAGCACGGTGATTTTCGCGATGAGCGATTTCGGCCATTGCGGCTCACTCACGTAGTAATGACTGCCCGGGACTGCGGCGAACCAATTCACAAATGCGATCACCGCGCTGACCAGCGACCAGTTCGCGTTATTGAACAAGATCGACAACGCCGAGCTGAGTGGCGCAGTGACGATCGACAGCAGCGCAATCGCCAAAATAAAGAACGCGATCGGTACCACGAGAAGATTCGCGCAAATCGAGCTCGGTGTGACGAGATGAAAATACCAAAAGATCAGCGGCAACGATCCGATCCAGGCCGCAAGCGAAACGGAACCGGCGCGACAAAGAAATTCGTAACTGTTTCCGACCGCGCGCCGCATCCTACTAACGAGGCGATTCGGCAAGAATGAATCGGTCGCGCCAAATTGCCGCAGCCAGTTCGAGAGCGGATCGGCTAGCAAAACGATCGCACCAACGACCGCGAACGAAAGCTGAAAGCCGGTCGAGAAAAATTCGTTTGTGTCCCAACACAGAAGAATGAATGCGGCGGCGGCGAGGCTGTTGAGCACAAAAACTTTTCGTTCGACGAAAAAGCCGGCAAGCAGCACTGAGCTCATGACTGCGGCGCGGACGCTTGAAACATGCAGGCCGGTTAAGGCCGCGTAACAGAGCAGAAGGGGAATAACGATCGCGGTTGCCCATTTGCGCGGCAGTCGTGCAACACTGGCCACCACCCAGAGAAGTTGCGCCACGATGCCGACGTGCAACCCCGCGACCGCGAACAAATGCAGCGTGCCGGTCTGCTGAAACGGTTCTTCGATGTCCTCCGGCGTTTGATGCCGCAAACCGAGCACGATGCCGTTCAAAAAATTTTGCACCTGTGGCGAATCATCGAGACCGCGACAGATCACGCGCTGCATCCAGGCGCGCGATTTTTGGGCCGTAAACAAGATCGGATTGCCGGCGCCTTCGCGCAGCACGTTTCCGTCTTCCGGATACCGAACAAATAAACTTCGCCGCACATCCTGGCGCGCGAGATAGCTGCGCATGTCGAACTCGCCGGGATTGCGCGGCGGCGCGATCGGCTCGGCGATTCCAAACAGCTTCAATTCATCGCCGAACTCT
>QHOZ01000020.1:0-23183 GCA_003219495.1 Verrucomicrobiota bacterium
AATATAACGGCATCCGCCTGCCTGGGCAGGTTCGATTAAAGGGAACTCCTATGAAGCTCAAAGCCATCTTGTTCGGGCTCGGACTGGTTCTTTTGCTCAACGCTCACCGCGCGCGAGCTCAAGAGGCGGTCAGCGACAGCGTCGTCGTCACCGGCGAAAACGACATTCGCAGCGCCTATGGCGCGCCGGGCACCTTTTCTCGTACTCGCTTTTCTCCGACGACAACCGCCTACGTCCTTCCGCCTTTCCAATTTTTGCTGGCCACGATCTATGAAGGTGACGCGTTCCAACACGGCCCGCCGGATCATATCTTCACTCAGGAATTGGAAATGGGTTTGCCGCATCGCTTCGGCGTCGCCGCCGAAACCGCGCTGGAGCGTTTCAATGGCGGTGGCGGTTTTGAAACCGTCAGCCTGGAAGGTCGCTACGCCTTGGCGGACTGGAACAAGATTCCGCTCAATCCCACTCTCTTCGTGGAATATAAGTTTGGCATCGGCCCGATTCGTCATGAAGAAGGCCCGCCGCCGGGCGGAGAAGAAGAGGCCGGCCCTCCACAACATCCGGACGCCTACGAGATCCGGTTGCTTCTGGCGCAGGAATTTTGTCAGCGCTGGGAATGGGCAATGAACGGTTTCTTTGAAAAGGAAAATACCGGCGACCGCGGACGCGAGATCGGATTCGCGCAGAGCATCGTGACTCCAATTTTGCTTCCCAACGAGCAACTGAAGGTTGGTGTTGAAATGGAATACAAAAATTTCACCGTCAAGGATACGCGCGGAGATGCCGATAACATTTTCGTGATCGGCCCAACCGCCGCTTATCGCACAAGCACGAATACGCGATTCGAAGTATCAACGCTTTTCGGCTGCACGGATGATTCGCCGCACGTGCAAGTCTTTGGCGTGTTCTCATGGTTGCTCGGACCGCCCGGACCGGGCGAACAAGGCGAAGCACCAGTCTCGACTCGCAATCGTTAACCTATGAGGTGTGAATCTATGAACCGTTTGATAGTTACAACCGCTTTCGTGTCGATCTTGGCTACCGCTGCCTTCGCCGGCGATTACACCGGCAAGGAAATGAAGCAGACCGCCGCTCCGCCTTGTCCGGAATGGTACCGTGATAACGAGTGGAACGTGAGTCTTTGGGGAACGTACCTCTTCACGAACACCGATTACGCGCGCAATCTCGATCTCGTCGACGTTGTTCAAAGCACCGTCGAAGGCGCTGGCGTCCTCGGCGAATACGATCGCTACGTCGGCGACGATCACGCTTTCGGCGGCGGCGGTGACATCAAATATTTCTTTTACCGTTATTTCGGTGTCGGCGTGGAAGGATTTGTCGTGAACGCCCGCAAAGGCGGCTTCGACATTTTCGAAGATCCGCGCGTCCCGGTTTTTGACGCTGAACGAATGACGCATCACCGAGCGATCGGCTCGGTTCTCGGGACGTTCACGCTCCGTTATCCGGTTCCGTGCACGCGTTTCGCCCCGTATGCCTGGGCTGGCATCGGCGCGATCTTCGGCGGCGGGGAAAGAGACAGCGTTCACGCAGAATCGCTCGTTTTCCCGCCCGACGCTCTTGTCTCCGATGTTCACACCGTTCACTACGGGAGCTACACCACCGCGGTCGGCCAGTTCGGCGCCGGCTTGGAAACGCGCATCACCCCGAATATCGGTTGGATGACCGACCTCAGCTTCAGCGTAATTGACGGTCCGCGAAACAATTTCGGAATGGTCCGAACCGGAATCAATTTCGCGTTTTAGTTTTAGTTAGGGCGGGCGCTCCGTAGCGCGGTGAACGGTTTCACGATTTCCCGAAACCGCGCGTCGGGGCGCCCTTTTTCTTCGGCCGCTTTTACCATCCTTGACCGGCGCAGTCTAGCTTCGTACCATTTTTTTTGGAAAGGAGCGCCGCATGAAGACTGAAGTCTCGATTGAATATTGCGTGGTCTGAAATTACACGCCCAAGGCCGTCAGTTTGGCGACCCAAATCCTTGAACTCGGTGAACGGATTAAATCCCTCACGCTCATTCCTTCTAGCGGCGGCGCGTTTGAAATTCGCGCTAACGGCAAGCTGCTCCATTCCAAGCTGGATTCCGGCGATTGGCCCGACTTCGATCAGCTCGTCAGTCAGATCAAGAAGCTCAAGTAATCTTTCCGTTTTTCGAATGGCCAGTCCGGCTCGGACTCAGCCTTCCGCTTTCCGGAGAGTGAAGGGTGCCTGGTGGCCCTCGCGGTCTTCAAAACCGTTGTCGCGCTCGCAAGAGCCGGGGCAGGTTCGATTCCTGCCCTCTCCGCCAAAAATCTTCCTCTTCTTCTCAATCTTACTCTTCTCGAAAGGAGGTGAAGCAAGTTGTCGCGCGAACAGATCCGTACACTAACGTCGCTTTCCACCTGCGCCGGTTGAGCAGCCAAGTTGAGCCAAGAGGCCCTGTTGCAAGTTTTGCGGCAGCTACCAACCCATCGCAATCGCAACGTTCTCGTGAACTCGAGCACGTTCGATGACGCCGGCATTTACAAACTGGACTTGTCACGCCGTAGCAATGCGAAGGCGGATCGACATCGTGCACTTGTGCAGACCGTGGATTTCTTCACTCCGATTGTAGACGACCCGTTCGCATATGGCCAAATCGCCGCCGCGAATGCGCTCTCCGATGTTTTCGCGATCGTTCGCGGCGAAACGAGCTTTTCCGGAAAAGCTCGTTTCGCCGCGAACGATCGCGAAAATTTTGACCGGCGGTTTGGAAAAAGCCGCGGAAGTGGGCTGCGCGATCCTCGGCGGACACTCCATCCGAAATCCCGAGCCCATCTACGGTCTCGCCGTCACCGGTATTGTCGATCTTCGAAACATTCTTACCAACGCCACCGCTCGCATTGGTGATCTCCTCGTCCTCACAAAACCGCTTGGCACCGGCATCGCGACCACCGCGATCAAACGAGGCCTCGCATCACGCGGCCTCGAAAAGAAAGTGATCGCGCTCATGTCGCAAACGAATTCCGTCGGCGCAGAGCTCGCCGAGAAAAAACTCGTGCGCGCTGCGACCGACATCACCGGTTTCGGATTTCTCGGCCACCTCGCGAATTTGTGCAGAGCCAGCAAAGTCAGCGCGGAAATTTTCGCGGATCGTGTTCCCGTCATCAGCGCGGAAATCTTTAGATTGATCGCATGTGACTGCGTTCCCGGCGGCACGAGAGACAATTCAAAAGCAGCTGCGAAATTTGGCGGTCTTCTTCTTTCGGTTCGGAAATCTCAGCTGCCGCAAGTTCTTCGCGTTTTAAAGAAACACCGCACGCCTTGTGCTGCGGTGGTTGGTCGGATCACGCCCCCCAAAGCGAACCTGATATGCACGACAAAGTAAAATCACGTTCGCGCCGCGCGATTCCCGCCGTAAACGCGGTTCTCGAATCGCTCGGGCACATCGACCTGCCCCGCCCCCTCGTTGTCGATCTTGTCCGCTGCGAGCTCGCGCAGATTCGAAAACGGCGCGAGGTCCCGGACGCGAACGCAATTGTCGATCTTATCCGCGCCGCGATTGACGATCTGCGCGCCAGCCGCGTCCAAGCGGTAATCAACGGGACCGGCGTTGTCGTTCACACGAACCTCGGACGGTCTCCGTTGGCCCAAGGCGCCGGCGAAATACTCCGCAGCATCGCTTCCACTTATAATAATATAGAGCTCGATCTGGAAGCGGGCGGTCGCGGGCAGCGTGGCGCGTATCTCGAGCGCGCGCTCGCCGTTTTGTGTCAGGCCGAAGCCGCAACGCTCGTCAACAATTGCGCGGCCGCGTTGGTGTTGGTCGTTCGTCATTTCACGCAAACCAAAAGCGAGGTCGTGATCTCACGCGGCGAGCTCGTTCAAATTGGCGGCGGTTTTAGAATTAGCGAAATCCTGGAAGCGAGCGGCGCGAAATTGCGCGAAGTCGGCGCAACGAACAAGACCACGCTCGCCGATTATGCGCGCGCGCTTGGAAAGCAGACCGCGCTGGTTCTAAAAGTGCACCGAAGCAATTTCTTCATGAGCGGTTTCGTCGAATCGCCTGGCGCCGCGGATATCGCTGCGCTCGCGCGCAAAAAACGAATTCCGTTTGTAGAAGATCTTGGCAGCGGGGCAATGATCGGCACGGAGCAGTTCGGTTCTCATCACGAGCCGACCGTGATTGAATCGCTCAACGCCGGAGCCGATCTCGTTTGCTTCAGCGGCGACAAATTATTCGGCGGGCCGCAGGCTGGAATCATTGTCGGCAGAAAGAAGATCATCGACGCACTCAAACGCGAGCCGCTCTTTCGCGCGCTGCGCGGCGATAAACTGACGTTCGCCGCCATGCAAACGACTGTCGATCTTCATCTCAATCAGGTGACCAGCGAAATCCCGGCGCTTGCGCTCCTTCAGATTCCAAAGGACGAGCTGCGCGCCCGCGCCGTCGCGATCGTCACTCGGCTGCAAGGTCTGCCGCTGCAAATGCGGCGGAACACTCCCTAAATCGATCATTCCTTCCATCACGCTGGATATTCTGCCGGAAAATTGCGCGGTCGAGAAATTCGGGCAGATGCTTCGCCGCGGAAATCCGCCCATCATCAGCTACATCGGTGATAAACGATTGAAGCTCGATCTGCGAACCATTTTCTCGCACCAGGACGATCTTGTGGTGGACGCGATTCGCACAGCGGCGACAACGCGATGACGAATTTCATTCTGGCAACGGCGGGCCACGTCGATCATGGCAAGAGCTCGCTCGTTAAAGCTCTGACCGGTACCGATCCCGACCGCTTGCCGGAAGAAAAAGCGCGCGGCATCACGATTGATCTCGGATTTGCCGAGCTAACTCTGAGCGGCCCGAACGGCGAAACTTTTCACGCGGGAATCGTCGACGTTCCCGGTCATGAAGATTTCGTTCGCAACATGATCGCTGGCGTCGGCTCGATCGATCTTGCGCTGCTCGTGGTCGCGGCTGACGACGGTTGGATGCCGCAAACCGAAGAGCATGTTCAAATCCTCGAATACCTCGGCGTCCAACGGATCGTAGTCGCGCTGACGAAAAGCGATCTCGGCAAGATCGACAATGTCGTTGAGCAGATTCGCGAACAGTTGAATCGAACACCGTTCGCCAATTCGAAAATCGTTCCGACTTCCGTGCGCACCGCAAATGGGATCGAACAATTGAAGTCTACGCTCGCGTTGGGGTTCGCGTCACTTTCCGCGCCGCCGGATTTCGGCAAGGCGCGACTCTTTGTCGATCGCGTTTTCAGTTTGCACGGAATCGGCACTGTCGTTACCGGCACGCTGACCGGCGGGGAACTGCGCCGCGGCGAAGCAGTATTTGTTCAGTCGCGAAACATTTCTGCGCGGATGCGCTCCCTTCAAAGCCACAACCGCGATCTCGAAACAGCGCACTCTGGAATGCGAACGGCGATTAACCTCGCGGATGTGGCAATCGGAACTGACGGAATTCAGCGAGGCGATGTCATCACGACGCGGGAATTTCAACTCAGCTCGACGCTGGATGTTTCTCTCAGCCGCTCACAACGATCTCCGAACGCTGCGCCTATCAAATCAGGGACGTCCGCCTATGTGCATCACGGCACAACTCGCGTGCTGGCAAAAATTATCCTGGCCGACACGAGTTCACTGGCGCCGGGGAAGACCGGGTTCGCGCAATTGCGTTTGCAGGCGCCCCTTCTCGCCTTCATCGGCGACCGACTGATTCTGCGCGACGCGTCCGAGCGGCAAACGATTGCCGGCGGTATCGTTCTCGACATCGACGCGACCGAGCTTCCGTCGAGTCAAAAACGCGCGCTCCTCGCATCGCGCGCAGTCGCGCCGGATGATGTTGATCTTGCGGTGTGGACGGAGCTCGCATGCGGCGACATTCTCGACGTTTCGCATTTGCTCGAGCGATCGCGTTTCAGCACGGCGCAAATTGAAACCGTCTTAAAAAAACTGCAAAAACACGGCGACATTTTTCTGCACGAAAGCGTTGCGGCGAAAACACAAATTTGGCGCGAGTTGTCTGAGCGGGCCGCAAAATCGATCGATGCCGCACACAAGGCACATCCTGAAAGTCGCGGTCTGGAGTTGAACGACCTGCGTGCTGAATTCAAATCGATCTCCCCAGCCGCTTTCGACGCGCTGATTGTCGACCTTTGCGCGAACGGTTTTGTGCGCACCGGATCGACAATCGCTCGCGGCACGCATCGCGCGGCTTTGCCTCCGGAGTTGCAAGGCGAGGCCGATAGAATTCGCGCCGACCTCGCGAAGAAACCGTTCGATCCGCCGAATCGCAAAGACCTCGCGCAAGATCGACATCGTCAGCAAGCGCTGAAATTCTTGATCGAAACCGGCGAGATTGTTCAGATCGGCGAGGATATTGTGCTGGCGCGCGAGTCGGTCGAACAAATGAAAACGGCGATTGCGGATTTCATTTCAGCGAACGGTCCCGCTACTGCGAGCCAACTCCGGGAAAAGCTCGGCACCTCGCGGCGCGTGATTATTCCAGTGCTCGAGTATTTCGATCGGACCGGCACGACACAGCGCGTTGGAGATCAACGCGTGCTCGCGCGAAAAGTTTCCGCCGCTAAATTAGACGATGCCGCAATCACGCCGCGAAACTGAGACAAATTCGTCGCGCGTTTCGGTCCATATCGGTCCCTGGTTCACCTCCGCGTGGGATGACATTCTTGTTCCGTGGTTCAACGCGGTCGCGCTAAATGCGCAGAACGCGGCCGAGGCGGCCGTCGTCGTGACGCCATTCCCAACCGGCGCGGCGTTTTTGCGGTCGAAATTATTGGAGCACGGAATTCCGTTGCTCGGCGTGAAATTTCTCACGCCGCCACTGCTGCGCGAGTTTCTTCTCGGCAATACTGCCGCAACCGTCCCCCTGCGCGAACATCTTCGACTGCTCTTGGCCGTTGCTGCGGAGAGGATCGCCGCACAGCACGCGGAAGATGTCGATCTTAGCGCAATCGCGAAATCGATCGCGCGATCGCCGGACAACTTACTGCGCGTATTCGATCAGGTCAGCGCCGCAGGCTGGAGTTTCGAGCAGTTTGGACCGCAGGCGGTCAAAGAAGTTCTTAAAGAATTTCTGAAACTCGTTCGCAAGTGTGATTTCCGACTGGTTCACGAAGTTGATCGCGCCTTTCTCGAAGGCGCAGCAGACCGACCGAAATGCTTCAGCGCATTGCTGCTCGCTGGCTTTACCGCCGCGCACTGGCCGCTTTTGCCGCTGCTGCATGCCGCGGCCTTGTCAGCCCGAGACGCGAAGGTTGTTCTCGATTATCCGCGCGAGCAAACCCGGGCTACCGACGAAAGTTGGATCGGAACGTGGGAAGAGATTTTTGAATCATCGAAACCAGTCGCGGAAGACAGTCAACGGAAGCGGCCCTTCGCACACCTCGTTCGAGCAGAAATCGGGACGAAAACTGCGGCGCATCCTTACTTTTTGGTCGGCTTGAACACAACTGAACAGGCGCAGGCAATTTGCGCGACAGCGTTGAAGTTTCTCTCCGAAAAATCATGCACGCGGGTTGGAATTTTGTTTTCCCGCACCGGCGCGCTGCCGCGCCTTGTTTCGGAGTCGTTCGCGCGTTCCGGTATTGCCCACTACGACGGCGTCGGCCATCTCGCGCCGGGCGAATTTGAAGAGCCGGCTTGGAATAATTGGATTCATCTTCAAGAAAATCATCAGCTCGAACCGTTGCTTCGTTTCTTGCAAACACATCCAGCGTCGCTCAACGGGATGTCGATCCACATTGTTCGAGACAAACTCCATTCGATCCACCGCGAAATCTTGCTCGATGACATTGGCGTCCTCCGCGAGTATTGCGCGCGCAAAACGGATTCTCCGAAGTTGGAGCAAATCGGAAAGATTCTCCAGGCCATCAAGTTTCTCCCCACGAGAGCAACGCTCGCGGAATTCCTTGCCGACACGGAAAAGATTTTCACCGCGCTGAAATGGGAGAATCGTTGGTCCGCGTTGAATCAGTTCACGCAAACGCCGGGCGCTGCGCTCGGAGTCGAATTTTCTCGCGCGATTTATCTGCGCTGGCTCAAAGAAATGCTCGATTCCTTTACCATCTCGCGCGCGGCGAAGGCCAATCACATTTACAGCCGCGTTCATCTCCTGACTTACGCGGAGGCCGAAGCGCAGGAATGGTCTCATCTCATTCTGGCCGGCTTGAACCAGGGCGAATGGCCACAGGGCGATCACGAATCCGGATTTCTGCCGGACAACCAAATCGCGGAGTTGAACAAAAAGGCAACCCGCCGCGGCGGACAAGGCGAAGGACATGTCGCGCTCGCGAAGGAGAAAACGTTTCTCCTCAGCTCCCAAAACGAGAGACAGATCGCGCTGCGCCAATTTGCCGCCACGGTTGAATCAGCCGAGCACGGGCTCGCACTCACCGCGAGTTTGCTTCAGGAATCCGCGCCGGAGCGAATCTGGAATCCGAGCGAGCTATTCAGCCAAATCTATTTCGCTACTCACCGAACGCCGCTCTCGCAGGAAATGTTGTCGAGCCTGCGCGAGAAAACGTCCGCGTGGCTCGGCGGTCATCCTTTATTGGAACCGTCAGCGATTCCAAACTCAGAAGTCGAGCAGACACGCGTTGCCTATGCTGCGCGACGGCGAGCTGATGTTCCGTTCGGCGAATACGAGTTCGCGTTGCGCGCGCCCATTAGTCGCGAAATCACTTTACGCGCGACCGAGTGGGACAAGGTTGTCAAAAGTCCGGCCCTGATTTGGATAAAGACGTATCTCGGCCTCGAGAATGAAGAGCCTGATCTCAATCAATGGAGTTCCGCGACCGGAACCTGGGTGCACGATTGGCTTGCCCAAATCGCCGGCGATGAAAATGGCAACTCCTTTGTTGATTTTCCCAACGCCGGCGAGATCCGTGATCGAATTGCGCGGGCGGCGCGGGAATTTAAAGAATCAGTTGTCGATCTTTGCGCGGCCGCGAAACGCCCATTGCCGGACTGGTGGCATTCGGGCTGGGGCAACGCATTCGCCCTCGCCGATTTTCTCGCGCGGAAGCTCTCCGAGGCTCAAAGCTGGCCGAAACTTTCGGCGGAATGGAAGCTCGACTCGCAGGAATTGACGCTCAGCAACGGCAAAACGTTGCGCGTCCGCGGCCGGATTGATCTCATTCTCGCCCAAAAACGTTCCACGGATTCACCTCTCGCCGGAAACACGGTTTGGATCGTCGAGTGAAACCGCTCAGCGTTTCCGGGAAAACTCCGCAAAGCCGCGCAGCAAAATTGCGACAGAAACTTGTCCGCGGCGATGCGATCCAGCTCGGGTTCTACGGTTTGGCTGCACGCGAGCTTGGTGCGAGCGACGTGCAGCTAAGTATTCTTTCACTTCGGACCGACCTCGATAAACCGCAGCTCGTCCTCGACGATCTCTCCGCGCATACAGATTTCTGGAACGAACTTTATCGAATGCAGGAGACCGGAATCTTCGGAATCCGCGGTCTTATTCGAAACGAGTTCGGCTTCAGTTCGGATTACCCGCTCGCGATTCTCCCGATCGACAAAGAATTCTTGGACGAAAAATGGGTGCTTACTCATCCGCCGTTCGCGGATGACGAGGAGGATCGCTGGTGAATCAGCCAATCGATCAAGCCGAGCGGCAGCAGTTCGTCAGCGAAATCGATCGCAATTTTTCCGTCATCGCGGCGGCGGGCTCGGGAAAAACACGCGCCATCACTGATCGAATTGGTCAGATCGCAAAGAGCAGTCGCGCGCGAGAATTACTGCCGCAGCTCGCGGTCGTCGCGTTCACGAATCGCGCCGCTGATGAGATGCAGCAGCGCGCTCGCGCGGAAGTCTTGCGCGCGAAGCTCTCGATTGAAGTCCTGGCTGCGTTCAATCGGGCGTTCTTCGGCACGATTCACAGTCTTTGCGTGCGTCTACTGGAAAGCCATGGCCATTACATCGGTTTGCCGCCCGCGTTCGATGTGATCACCGACGATGACGAAGTGTGGAACGAGTTTGTGCAGCAACAGACAACGATAGGCCGCTCGCTCTCCGACGAAAACCGACGCGAACTGTTGCGCCATGTGCAAGCGCGGACGTTGATGGAGCTTGGTCGCCGCGCCGATTTGGACGTTGTCGATCTTCCGAAAGGAAAATGCCCGGATACAAGTTTTAGTTCGATTTACAAATACGTCGCGAAGGGGCCAATGCTCCAAACCGTACCGCCGTACCAAAAAGAATTGGAGCGGGCCGAGCAACGCTGGCGTGAAACGGGTGATTATGTGCGCTGGCCGGTTTGCTGGTCGAAGGCGAAAGATTTTGTCCGCATTAAACGCGAGGCCTTCGCGCCTTTGCGCAAATGGATCGACCAGGCGTCGCTCTGCGTCGCGGCCGAAGTGCAGCACGACTATCGCAGTTTTCGAATCGAGCGTGGTCTGTTGACCTACGATGATCAGGTCGCGCTCGCGCTCGAGCTGATAAGGCACCCCAAAGTCGGGCGCGAAATCCGGGAGAAATCGTTTCGGGTCATTCTCGATGAAGCGCAGGACACTGATCCGCGGCAATTCTCGCTCCTGCTCGAGCTAAGTCGGCCACCCGACGCGGACGGCGACTGGCTTGAAAACAAAATTGATCCGCCGCGGCCGGGTCACTTCTGCATGGTCGGCGATCTTCAGCAATCAATTTACCGCGACCGCGCTGATTTGACGAAGTATCGACGGATTCACGAAACGCTAGTTGAAACCGGCGCCGCGGATGCGCTCAAGTTTTCCGTCACGTTCAGGCTCGATCAGGCTCAGCTCGAGCTCGTGAATCAAACTTTTCGCGAAATCCTGAATGATCGGGATCATCAGGTCGCGTTCGTTGAGCTCAATCCACGACCGCAAATTTTGCCGGGACAAGTTGTTCGCTTGGATTTGCAACCCGCGAATCTTCGACCGGATCCCACGGGAAAAGTTTCTGATCGCCGCAAAGCGGCCGAAGAAGCGCGCCAACTCGGCGACTGGCTGGAGAAAACAGGACCGGAAAAATTGCGCGCCCAAAGCTGGCGCGACGTGGCGATCCTTTGCCCGCGCAAGGAATGGCTTCAAACGTTGCGGCGCGGTCTGCGCGCGGCGGGACTTAATGTCCAAATTCAATCCGAGAAAGAACTCAAAGGCGACAATCCGGCCTACGCCTGGCTGACTTCTCTCTTAATAGTATTGTCCCAACCGCGATGCGGCTATGAAATCGCCGGATTGCTAAGAGAACTGTTCGGTATTTCCGATCACGAGCTCGCCGTCTTCGCCGCTGGCCACGGTAATCGATTTCAAATCGAAACCTTCACCAAGGGCGCCGATGTCGTTTCAAAAACGCTGGGCCTGCTCGCGCAGATCCGATTGTCGATCTTGCCGATGCCGTTATTTGATGGAGTAAGCGAGGCGGTCAGGCAAACACAATTGCGCGAACGTCTCCACACGTTGCCAGCGGAAGATTTCGAAGATCTCGATGGCGAGTTCGACGCGTTGCTCGCGCTCGCCGGCTCGTCCGAAGCGGACGGGATGATACTCACCGAGTTCGCCGATTTATTGCGAACGCATTATGCCGATCCCCGTGAAGTTCGCCCATCACGTGCTGATTCAATTCAGCTGATCACTTCGCAAAAAGCGAAAGGCTCGGAATGGCAAGCGGTGATCGTTCCATTTTTGACGCGCGACATCCGATCCGCTTCGCCACGTTATCCACGGCTATTGAAAGACCGTGAAACCGGCGAGACGACAGTTCTGCTCGAATCGTCGGATGTCACGGATGAGATCACTGAAATGTTGGAGCGCGAGCAGCGTCAGGAAATGGAACGTTTGCTTTACGTCGCACTCACGCGCGCCCAGCAAACGCTCGTGCTCGCGTTCGATGAAAACCTTTTTGCCAAGGCGAGCCGCGAAATCCACAGCCATTCGCAATTAAAATGGCTAAAGGCAGACAAGAACGAAACCAATCAGACGGCGTTCGGTTCCATCGGCGCGGAGCCAGTAATCTGCGCAACTACCGATCAATATCAGCGACGAAAAGCAGAAACGGGCGCTCACAAGATCGACATTCGGCTCCCGAAGGGAAAGATCGACAACGCGAGCGCTGTCCGAACGGCGTCAGTGTTTGTGCGAAAGCTCAACCCGAGCGGTTTGCCGGCGGAAGAATCGGCCGCGATTAAGGCAATCAAATACGCGGGCGTGAAAGTCCCGAACTCGACAAGTCCTGCGCTTCAATACGGACTTTGGTGGCACCATTTTGTGCAGCGCCTTGGCTGGAGCGACAAGCCCGATGAGTGGGAGCGCATCTTTGAGAAGCAGAAAAAGTTCTCACCGGATCAGGCGCGCTCGGCGCGGGAATGGAAACTCCTGCTTACTCATTTGTCCGCCGCCGAGAATTTTCGGCGCGCATTTTCAGAAACTGATTTCGCGCACTCCGAAATGCCGTTCTTGTGGAAAGTCGACCGGAGCCGCTGCCTCGAAGGGATAATCGATCTCGCGTTCTTTTCCCGAAATAATGGCAACTGCCTCATCCTGGATTGGAAGACCGATCGCGTTCCGCCGGACAATACCGAAACTCTGCACGCTCGGTATCGTCCGCAGCTCGCCGCTTATTGGAAAGCAGTCAGTGAGATTGCGAAGAATGACGTGGAAGCTGGCCAGCGAATGGTTGCGGCTCGAAAAATTGCCGGCCCAGCAGTTCGACGCGGACGTTCAAGCAGAATTCGGATCCGTTCCAACCGTTACCGCGCTCGCCCCTGCTACGAAAACCAAAGCGGAACAACTCGAGCTACTCTGATGCCGCGGTACGTTACCGATCTCGCTCGCCGCGGATGAATTGCTCGACGCAGCGGTAGGCTTCGTCGTCGCTCATCTGCACGGGCGGATGTTTCGAGAAATACGCGGAGGGCGAATTGAGAACGCCGCCGATGCCGCGATCGAGCGCGAGCTTGCAGCAACGGATCGCGTCGATCGCGATGCCGGCCGAGTTCGGCGAATCTTCTACCGAAAGTTTGATGTCGAGCTCCATCGGCACGTTACCGAAGACACGACCTTCGACGCGGATGAACGCGAGTTTGTTATCGAGCTGCCACGGGACGTAATCGCTCGGGCCGATGTGAATATTTTCGTCGGGCAAACGATCGCCGACGACAGATTGGACCGCTTCGGTCTTGGAAGTTTTCTTCGAAGCGAGACGGGTGCGGCTGAGCATGTTCAGGAAATCGGTGTTGCCGCCGGTGTTGAGCTGATACGTGCGCTCCACTTTCACGCCGCGTTTGCGGAAAAGATCGACAATCGTGCGATGCAGGACGGTCGCGCCGAGCTGCGATTTAATGTCGTCGCCGATGATCGGCAGATTTTTGTCGGCGAACCTTTTCGCCCAAACCGGATCGCTTGCGATGAAAACTGGGATGTTGTTGACGAACGCGACACCGGCTTCGAGCGCGCAGCTCGCGTAAAATTTCGCCGCTTCCTCGGAGCCGACCGGCAAATAATTGACCATGATCTCGGCCGCGGAGTCGCGCAGCTCGGAGATGATTTGCTCGCGAGTGGTTTCTTTTTCGAGCGGCAAAAACGTGCGGAGCGGATCGTGCTCGGCCATATGCGGAGCGAAGCTGTCCATGACCACGCCCATTTTCACGATCGCGCCGGTGAGGCTGACCTTATCGCAGAAAACCTGGGTGCAATTGGGCGGGGAGAAAATGGCTTTGCTCACGTCGAGGCCGACCTTTCGGCGGTCGATATCGAACGCGGCGACGACTTCGATATCTCCGGGGCGGTATGACCCGATTTCGCGATGCATGAGGCCAACGGCGCTGCCGTTCACCCCGGAACCGCGGTAGAAATTGATGCCTTGGACGAGCGAACTAGCGCAATTGCCGACTCCGACGATAGCGACACGGATTTTTCTCATGGAAAAAGGAAATCCTACCCGCGGCCTGTCGCTTAGGGCAAGATGCAATGTGGGTTGAGGTAAGGGTTAAGGCTGGCAAGAAAATGTCGGGCCTCATCCGAGGAGGAAACCGCGATACGATTTGAGCGTGGAAAGTGCAGTAGTTGGGGTTAGCATGCAAGCCTTTTCAAGGATGCGGAAACAGCGTGTTTTCAACCGGATAACGGCGTCCAGCGCGGCCTTATGCCTTGCCCTGGGGGGCAATCTGCACGCCCAGCCACCAAGCTACGACATCGAGCAAGGCGTCGTCCTGGCCGATTCCCAAAACCCGGAAATTGTCATTGCCCGCAAAAAGCTCGAGGCAGCCCGTGGCGGATTGATCGAAGCGCGCTCGGGATATCTGCCATCGGTGATTTCGTCCGGGTTTGCCGACAAACGCCAAACGCAAAATGACACGCGATTGCGCGAAGAGGATTACAACGCTTCGGTCCGCGCGCTGCAAAATCTTTACACGGGCGGCGCGGTCACCAATCAGGTCGGTATTGCGCGCTTGCTTATCGAAAAGCAGGAATGCGAACTCCAGGAAGTCCGCCACAAAGTCGCGACCGATGTGCGCGTCGGATTTTATGACGTGCTGCTGAACCGATCGAAAGTTCAGGTGCGCGAAAACTCAGTGCGCGTGCTGAATGAGGAATTGAAATCGCAACAAGAGCGATTGCGGGCCGGGATCGTTGGGAATCTCAATGTCGGCCGCGCGCAGGTTGCATTGTCGAACGAGCAACCGGAGCTCGCGAACGCCAAAACGCAGCTCACCAATTCTTATTTGCGCCTCGGCGAACTTTTCGGAATCGATTATCGCACGAACACAGATCAGCAACGTTTCGAAGTTGCGGGACAACTCCGCTACGCCGCGATCCATCCCGATTTGAATCAATGTCTCGCGCGCGCCGATTCCAAACGGCCGGAAATTCGCGCCCGGGAGATCGATGTGGAAATCGAAGATCGACAATACGAAGTCGACCGCGCGGAGTTGCGGCCCCATCTGCAAGCGTTCTCCGGTTACGAAGTTTACAGCGAGCGCGATCCGTCGGCCGGTCCGGAATTCAATCACGGTTATCTCGCCGGCGTCAGCGGCACATGGCATCTCTTCGATGGATTTGCGACGAAGGGCCGAATGCAGGCCACGCGCGCGCGGCGGGGAGCCGCCGTCGCAGCGCTTGAGGCGGCGCGGCGGTCCGTTGCGAACGACGTGCGAAGCGCGTTCCTGGATTTGGAACAAGGCGAGAACATCATTCAAACGGAAACGAAAAGCGTGCAGACGGCGGACGAATCTCTCGAGATCGCGAAAACAAATCTCGCGGCCGGTTTGGGTACGCAGTTGGATATTCTCCAGGCCGCTTCCGATGTCACGCGAACGCGCACCACGCGACTCAGCGCCATTTACCTGCACAATGTCGCCCTCGCCCGGCTTGCGCGCGCCTGCGCCAGCACTCCGCAAGAATTAGACTTCGGCGCGGCTCGCGCGAAACCGCGGAATGAGAAGCAAGCAAGCGATGTCGCGCAACCGCCCGCGAAATTGAGCAAGCGATGAAACCAATTTTTGCCGCCGCTTTCGTGTCGTTGTCGATCTTGCCGACCGGGCACGCAATCACGCTCGACGCGGTTTTGAACAAGACGCTGGAAAAAAATCCGGCGATTCAGCAGGCGAAAGCCAATCTCGAAGCGGCAAGCGGCCGCCGCATTGTCTTGCGCTCAATTGCGTGGCCAAATGTGAAATTGAATTTGCCGGCGGGCGTTCAAGGCGGTGATCGCGGTGGAAGCACCGATACAAAACTGTTCGGATTTGTTCGGGGCTCTTTGACGCAGCCGCTTTTCAACGCCGCAATTCCAGCTTCATTCCGCCGCGGCGACGTGGAAGTTTTAATTGCCGAGCAGCAACTCAATCTCGCGGTCGAGCAACAACTGCACGCGGCGCGGCTCGCATTTTATTCCGCAATTTACAATCGCGAGCTGCTTTCGGTTCGAGAGAAACAACGCACGCATTTGGACGAGAACGTCGCCAGTCAAAACGACCGGTATCGCGCGGGAATGGTGGATCGCAGCGCATTCACAACCGCGACGGTAGAAGCGCGCATGCTCGATCCACTGGTTGAAGACGCGCGGCACAGTTACAGCGTGACGCAGCTGCAGCTTTCGCAACTAATGGGAGTTTCGTTGAGCTCCGACGTGACAATGCCCGTGCCGGAAGGCGAGTTGTCGTTCGCGCGAATGAATGTCGATCTAACGACTGAAACATCAGCCGCCTTGGAACGCCGGACCGACGTCAAGCTCGCGCGTCTGCTGGTTCGCGCCGCGAATGAAGACGAGCGCATCATCGCAGCGGGATATTATCCGAATGTGAACGGGCTTATTACGGGCGATTACATTCCCGTCACCGGAATCCACCGCGAAGGTTCAACCAGTCGGACCAATGATTTTCTCGGTTCGGAAATTCGCGAAGGCGCAGCTTACACCTGGCAAGTGATCGACAACGGCAAAGTGGGCGGCGCGGCGCTCAAAGCCAGGAAGGCGCGCGAGATTAACGAAGTCGAGCTGCACAAACTCGAAGCGAGCGTGGGGCGCGAGCTTTCCAAGATCCGCAACGATCTCCACGGAATCGATGCGCGCTATCAATCGTTCGCGTCAGGAACGGATAAGGCCGCCCAAACTGCGGCCGCGGTGCAACAGAATCTCGGCAGCGGTCTCGCTTCGCAATTGGAGTACCGCGTTGCCGAAGACAGCCGGCTTAAAACGCAAAGCGGCTTGCTCGAAGCGGCCTACCTCCAAAACGTTGCCCGCGCCGAATGGGACCGCGCGACGGGGCGTTATTTCCAATTCGCGGAAGATGTGCGTTAATTGCACTCCTTGAAATTGCCGGAATCCAGGCGGGTTTTGTGGGTCGTGGCCGCGCTGCTCATATTGATATGCGGCGCCGCTTATTATTTTTTCATGCCGGTCGCGGAAGTGGCAATTGTGAAACGAGGCACCGCGATCTCCGCCGTTTACGGAACGGTGCGAATCGAGCCCGCCTTTGTCGTCCACGTGCGCGCGCAGAACGCCGGATTCATTCAGCTCGCTGAGGAATTTTCCGCCGGTCGTGGCGCAATCGGCAAAACGGTCGCCAAAGGTCAATTGCTCGCGAGCATTGCGGACGAAGCGACCGCGCGACAACTGAAACAAGCTCGCGCGGATTACCGCGCAGCGGCCGAACGCGCAAAGCTTCCCTTGCCATCACAGGAGTTGCTCAAGACGGCCGAAGACAATTTGCACCGCATCGAACAAGTGGTGGCGTCGGGAAACGTGCCGGCAGTTGAATATGAAAAATCAAAGAGCGAGGTCAACCGGCTGCGCGGCGCGCTTGAGAACGAACGCATCGAGCGTGATCGAAATCTCCAGTCCCTCGACGAAGCGGAAAAGAAGTTGGAATCGCAAATGCGCGCCTCCGAAATCCGCGCGCCGATGGACGGGTTGCTCAGCGCGGTCGGAACGATTGACAGCGAGCTCGTGAGCGAAGGCAATCAGTTGTTTACCATTTCATCGCGCAAAACTTACGTTCGTGAAAGCGAAAGTGCAGCTTTACGCTTACCGAAATCAACTTTTCGACGCACGCGTTTCGTCGATTCAACCGGCGGCCGATCCGGACACACAACGTTACACGATCATTTTGGAAATGGAGAAGCCGCCCGACAATCTCATGGCGGGCATGACCGGCGAAATGAACATCATCACCGGCACGCACGAGAACGCGCTGCTCGTGCCGACGCGCGCAGTGATTGTCGATCAAGCGCTCCTTGTGAAACGCGGAATCATTCAGAAGCGCACGATCAAACCCGGATTCCGCACGCTCGATTTCACGGAAGCATTGAGCGGCGTCTCGCAGGGCGATCGTGTCGTCGTGAGCGATCAGGATCGGCTTCATCCCGGTCAACCGGTTCGTCAGCGACGCGTCGACAATTCGCGGAAATGACCGCGCCGCTTTACATCGCGCTGCGTTTTGCGACGCATCGCAAGCGCGCGTTATTCCTCAGTCTTGTCGGTGTCGTTTTTGGCGTCGGCATTTTCATTTGCACGCAGGCGCAAACCCAGGGCTTCGCCCAATTTTTTATCGACTCCACCATCGGTAGTAATGGCGCGCTCGTGGTCCGGTCGCGATTTCAACCGCGCTCTGGCGACATGATTGTGTCCGGCAAGACAACGAACACCGCCGCGCGCAGAAATATTTTCGAAGGAATCACGAACGTCAGCGAGATCATGCGCGTCAGCCGGCAATTTTCCAACGTGGTCGCTTGTTCGCCGGTTGTGCGTGGCACGGTAGGCGCGCGTGGCGGGTTTCAAACGACGACGGCCGAGCTTTTCGGAATCGATCCTGTTTCGCACCTGCGCACGACCGACCTCGCCAAGCAAATTGTCGATGGAAAGTTCGACGATTTCCGCAACAACACGTCGAGTGTCATCGTTGGTTATCGCCTCGCTGCTCAGCTCGAGATTGGAACCGGTGATACGATTCAGTTATTGGCGCCGGGTGGCGAATATTGGCGGTTCAATGTCGCAGCGATCGCGCGCAGCGGAGTTGGCACGATCGACAGCAGCCGGATTTATGCGCACGGGCGCGTCGCGCAGCGATTGCTCAAAAAGCCTTACGACGCGTCGATGATCATCTACAAACTGCGCGATCCGGATCGCGCGCCGGCGCTCGCGACGCATTTCGAAAATCTTTTTCAACATACGGCGCAGAGCTGGCAGGAGCGCGAGGAAGGAACTCTCCAAATTTTTTCTACGCTTCGAATTTCCACCGCGGTCACTGTGTCGCTGATCATTCTGCTCGCGGGCTTCGGAATCTTTAACGTACTGACGATGTCGGTGCTCTCGAAAGTGCGCGAGATCGCGATTTTGCGATCGATGGGTTATCGGCGGATCGACATCTCCGCGATTTTTCTCTGGCAGGGCGCGCTCATCGCAACTGTCGGCTCAATCATCGGTTGCATGCTCGGCGCATTGTTGACCTTTACCGTTTCGCATGTGCCGATTCACGTCCGCGGCCTACTTTATACGAATCACTTTTTGGTAGTCTGGGATTGGCGACATTATTTCTGGGCAACGGTGCTCGCCGGAATCGCGGTTTGCATCGCGAGTTACGTTCCGGCAAGGCGCGCGGCCCAATTGCAACCGGTCGATACTTTGCGCGGTTCGAGTTTATGAAAGGCGACATCTCTCTCAGTTGCCGTGGCCTCGAGCGTTACCTCGGTGAAGCGGAGGAGCGCGTTCACGCGTTGCGCGGCGTCTCGCTCGATGTCGAAACCGGAAGCTTGCACGCGGCTCGACGAACCGAATGGCGGCTCCGTGCAAATCGGGTCGACCCCGATTTCACATTTGGATGATGCAGAGTTGGCGCGTCGTCGCAATGAGTTGATCGGTTTCATTTTCCAGTTTCACTTCTTAATGGAGGACTTCACCGCGCAGGAAAACGTGATGATTCCCATGCGCCGACTTGGGCGTTTGAACGAAAGTGAAATGGAAGAGCGAGCTGCCACTTTGCTCGAAGCTGTCGATCTTGGGAACAAACGCCGTCGCCCGAGCCGCCATCTGTCGGGTGGCGAACAGCAACGCGTCGCGATTGCGCGCGCGCTGGCGAACGATCCTCAAGTGATCCTCGCAGACGAGCCGACCGGAAATTTGGACACGAACAATTCGCAACGCGCGTTTGAATTGCTGGCGAACATCGTGCGCGAACGCGAGAAAGCGCTCTTGCTAGTCACGCATAACCGATTCATTGCCGACGCGTGCGATTGGGTTCACGAAATGAAGGACGGCGTTATTATTGCCAGCCATCCGCACGGCCAACGCATCTCAGTGTGACGCGAGCGCGGGCGAAGTGGATCGGAAGTGCATGACAAGTTTGTCGATGTAATCGCCCCAGGTCCGGAATCTTCGAGCGCGCGCTTCTTGCGAAAGTCGCGCATACAATTGTCGATCTTGCAGAAGCGATTTGATTCCGCCGGCTAAGGCGCCGGTGTTCGTTTGATCGACAATGAGGCAGCCTCCGTCGCGCGCGACTTCACCGAGCGCGCCGTTGCCGCCGCAAACGCACGGCTTGCCGTGGAGCAAGCTCTCGACAATCGGAAGTCCGTAACCCTCCATGAGCGACGGATAAACGGTGAAGTGACAATCGCGATAGGCGCGCGACAAAACCTCATCATTCACATGCCGGAGCCACCGCAATGGCTTGCCACGAATTCGCAATTTCCAAATCGTGCGCACGATTTTGTTGAACGGCGGCCCGACATTTGGGCCGATGAGCTCGAGCTCAAACTTCACCCCATCATTCCATAGCTGCTCAGCGGCGCGCAAAAGTCCGAGATGATTTTTTCGCGCGTGAAAAGTGCTGACAAATAAAACCAAATTCGCTTCCGAATCATTCGCCGCGGCCAGTTGCGCGGTTTCCAATTCGCCCGGCCACGGTTCCACGACAGTCTCCGGCGCGCCGCAACCGAATTTCTCCCAGTAGTGAAGCAGATCGTCCTGCGCTTCGTTGGAAACACAGATCACCAAATCGAACGCGGCCAATGATTCGAGATACGGACGCGATTTCTTTTCCCGATCAGGATAAACATCGGTAAGCCGCAAGTCCGTCGCGTCGTGAAAAATTGCGATCTTGCGCGCGCGCGTTCGCTCGAGAAATGGTCGCAACAACTCGCGGCGTCGATCGCGAAAAATATCCGGCATGAGAAAAACGTCGTCGCTGCCGATTTCCTGATCGAGATCGATGCGCGACCGCACCACCGAGCGATAAAATTCCGTGAACGGATCTTCGCCGCGCCATTCCGGACGTGCCGGCGCGCGCCTCTGACCTTCAAATGGTCGCGCGAGAAAACGAAGCCCGCGGGAGCCAAGATCGACATAGAAATTACCAATCGTGTTCCAGGAGATCGGGCGAACGTCGAAGCGCTGACTCAGCTCAGAGAAAATCCGGCGCGTCATTCGTTGCATCCCGGTGTTTTGCCCGGAGCGACACGAGCTGGTTACGTCGATAAAGACCTTCATTGAGCTGGAACTTGCCAACAAATGAACTGCGCGCGGCTCAGCGCGACCTGAACGTTTGGATACAGCTGTTGTAGCACCGGAAAATCGCGAGCGACACACGCTCCGTTCAGCGGCGGCTTCGGTGGATTAGCCCGGATTTCATCCGTCGTGAGTTTGATTATTGGAAAGCGAAAGTTGCCGTGAAAAAGATAGAACGAATCCCACAACAGATCGTTTCCGGGAACAACTGCTTTGATCAGCACCGTTTGAGTGCCTGCTTGCTGCAGCTCGCCTAGTTTTTTCGCGATCAATTTTTCGGCCGCGACATCTTTGCGCCAAACCAGGATCCGAATTTCCGCATGAACCAGTCCGATCGCTAGAAAAAGGACTAATGCTGCCATCGCCCATTTCCGAATCGGCGCAGGTCTTTGCAGGAACGAATAAAACATGATGGCCACGAGGAAGCAGAGCGAAGGAATAATCGGAATTACGTAACGAACGTGTCGAAAATTGGTGACTATCGTGAGAACGAGAAAGCCCAAAGCAACCCAGGCAATTTCGCGGACCGCACGGGACGATCGTTCCCGCGTTGAAAAAAGAATTAGGAACGGCGCGACCAACGACAGGAAACCGGAAAGTCCGCCGGCCAAGCTCATCGCAATCGGATTTTCAAAGTAAGGCCGATGGCCGAGCTCATTCGGTCCTAGCCAAACGATGACTTCATCGTGATAAACACTCCACACCGGCATTTCATATTTAAGAAGTTGAAGAAGCGGCCAGATCGACATCAACGCGATCGCCAGAATCATGCTCCCGACAAGCGGTCGAGCGGAGCTTCGTAAAACCGCGCGCTCTTCGCGATTTGCGAAACGGACTGCGAGAATAATCAGCCAGACCAAAAACGTCACCGGCATTTTTTGCAGGCTGCCGAGCCAGCACGCGATTGCAGCCGCGAACCACCAAGTCGATTTTTTTCGCGCAAGCTCCGCAAAAACAATCGTGAGCAATGTGAAAAATGTCAGACCGACGTCGAGCAAACCCCGGGATGATTCCGAGGCGAACAACGGCGATGAAACCAGGACCGCGATCGCGAGCGGAATCAGCCACGGATCGTTTGGCCTCACCAAATAAACGAGCCATCCGAGAGCGAGCGAAGTGAGGACACCGTAAAGGATTGGCCAAACACGCAGCGCGACCGCGGGGTTTTGAAATCGCGGCAGCGTGAAGCTCGTCAGCCAATATTGGAGCGGCGGTTTTTCAAACGAGCGCTGAAAATTGTAATGAACAACCAAAGATTCGCCGGTCATCAGCATGTAGCAGTTCGTCGGTGCCATTTAATATTCCGCGCGGCGCTTCAAAACTGAGCCACGCGGCAAAGCCAAGGGTGATCAGGCTCGCAACCATTACCGCCCTGCGGCGCTGATGATAAAGATCTGACGAAGAAGTTTCGATCGGTGATACGGAAATGACGTCAGCGGTCATGATAAGATCGACATCCAGCCACGGGAAAACAATTGGTGCAAGTGTGAGGCGGGAACCCGCATCTGCAAATGAAACAATCATCGGCATGTGAAATGAGCTTGTGATAAAGATCACGCGACCTTAACGAATTGGAGATAGTACGGGAGATCCCGGATCGATGTCCGTCACGCGAAAACTGCTGGTTTCGGCGATTTTCCTGCTCGAAGCGCTGGCGATCTATTTTTTTCTGGCCCAGCAATACCCCATGTCGGGAGATGATTACTCGTATCGCTATCAATCGAAGCTATTCGCGTCCGGAAAGCTGTGGGCCGAAGACCCGCTCTACGAACCGTCGCTGCCCTTCTACGATTGCCTGGAAACCTATTGTCTTCGTGACGATCGCGGCCACAGATTTTCAAAGTATCCACCCGGTTGGCCGCTTATTCTTGCGATAGGTGTCCGGCTCCGCGTGCCATGGCTGGTTGATCCGCTCCTCGGCGCTCTCCTGATCTTCATGATGCTGCAATATGCCGAACGAAAATTCGGCAGGGAACAGGCTAAAGTCGTGTCTGTGTTTGCGATGTTTTGTTTTTTCCTCTGCTACTACGCGGCCTCTTTCCGGCCTCATATCGCAGCCGCACTGTTCGGGTTCTCCGCTTTCCTTCTCTATGAGTTCGCGGAGAGTCGCCCTAACTCCGCCAGGACCTGTTTATTTGGAGTGGGCGCGCTTCTTGGTTACTCGGCGATGGTCCGTTACCTCGATTGGATTCCTCTGGCCGCTTGGATCGGTA
>QHOZ01000020.1:23212-25783 GCA_003219495.1 Verrucomicrobiota bacterium
GCGGCAATCTGGTCTACAACGCCCTCCTTTCGGGCAACCCGCTGGAGGTTCCGACAGCAATTCATCGTTCGTTACAGGGTGGAGATAGTCTCGTCATTTCCTGGGGAGGTTTTTCGGTAACGATGCAACGGCTGGCTACTCTTCTTTGGGTTTTCCCGCCAGTGATATTGCTCGCGGTTTTTTGGAAGCGCTATCAAACGCCTTTGGAGGTGAAAATGTGCGTCGCGTTGTTCTTAATGAACGTCGCCGTATACTTCTTCTACTCGACCGCCGTCGGTGGACCGGGTCCGCGCTATCTGTTGGCCGGCTTTCCGTTCCTGATTCTGGCCGTTGCCGATACTTCTCATCGCATCTCGCGCGATTCTTCTATTGGCGGACAACACATTTGGCGTTTCGCCGTCGCCGCGCTGATCTTGTGCAACTTGGTGTTCTTGGCAAGGGAAGGTTATACGATGTACGGGCGACGAGATCTTCAACGGACGGTTCAAAACGTTCATGAGGGAAAAAGCATTTTCCTTCTCAAGACTGGAACCTACAGGACGGCATTAGGTGATCTCACTCGAAACCCGCCGGCCCTATCTTCCGCTCACAACCTGTTTTTCGCATGGTGCGATAAAGTCAACCGCGATGAACTTCTGAAAAGATTTCCGAGCTACAACGTTTTCGTCTATGAGTACCCGGGTCATTTAACAAAAGTTTCGACGGGTTTTTGAATATGACGATGTTAGCCAGGTGGAACTGGGGCGAATCTCATGAAAAAGGTTTTTTTAACGGGAGCGAGCTCCGGAATTGGCCTGGCGATCGCACAATCGTTGATCGCGCGCGGCCATGAAGTTTGGGGAACATCGCGCAATCTGATTCGGCTCGAACATTTGCAGGGCCTTCATCCGGTGCGACTCGACCTGGCTGATCGGCGCTCGATCGATGACGCATTCAAGAGCGCGCTCACCGAAGCCGGCTACTTCGATGTCGTCATCAACAATGCTGGCGGCGGCCATTTCGGACCGGGCGAGCATTTGCCCGCGGAGGAAATCGAAAAACAATTTCAGACCCTCTTGTTCAGCCACATTCAATTGATGCGGCTCGCGCTGACGGCCATGCGATCGCGCGGAAGCGGGTTGATCATTAATGTCACATCGCTCGCTTCGCGGCTGCCCGTTCCGTTCATGGCCGCGTACAACGCCGCAAAAGCGGCGATGGCTTCGTTCACGATGACGCTGCAACTCGAGCTCGCGGACAAGAATATCCACGTTGTCGATCTTCAGCCCGCCGACATTTGCACGGCGTTCAACGATGCGATTCCAAAAAGCGCCACGCAACATCCACATTACGATCAGCGCGTCGCGAAAACCTGGGTTGCGGTCGATCGCAACATGAAGAATGCGCCAAAGCCTGAGCTGGTTGCCGAACACGTGCTGCGGCTCATCGATTCCACGAATCCGCCGCCGCGAATCACCGTCGGCGATTTTTTCCAAACGAGGATCGCCCCGTTTATTTTTCGATTCCTGCCGCAACGTGTTCGGCTTTGGGGGCTGAAAATGTATTACGGCATATGAAATCGACGATCACTCAGGCGGTGATTCTGATGGCAGGCTCGGGGTCGCGATTACGCGGCGCGGACGAAACTTTTCTCAAGCCGCTCGTGCCAGTTCTCGGACGACCGTTGGTTTCTTACACCATCGACGGACTCGTTCGCGCCGGAGTTGAAATAATCAAGGCGGTGGTTGGATTTCAAAGCGAGCGCTTGAGTGCCGCAGTGAAGGGTCTGATTCCACGGGGAATTGAATTAGAGCTAATCGAAAACCGCGAATGGCAAAAACAAAATGGAATCTCTGTCCTCGCCGCGAAGAACCATGTCACCGCGCCATTTTTACTGACCATGAGCGATCACTTGTTTGACGCGTCGATTGTCGATCTTTTACTTCGATCCGCTAATCCCAACCTTTTAAACGTAGCGATCGATCGGAAACTCAGCTCCATCTTCGATCTTGCCGATGCGATGAAATTGCAGACGAAACAAGATCGCATTGTTGCGATTGGGAAAAATCTCGCGCAATACGACGCAATCGACATCGGTCTCTTCGTTTGCCCGCTAGAGATTTTTGACTATCTCGAACGCGCAAAGAGAGACGACGATTGCAGCCTGGCGGACGGTGTGCGCGCCATGGCCGACGACGACAAAGCTCGCGGGATCGATATCGGCAACGCGTGGTGGCAGGACGTGGACACGCCGGAAATGCTCAGTGAAGCCGAGCGACACCTGCACGAAGGGCGCGCAACGCGGTCAGTCAGCGCGCAAGCGTGAGCGGATCGTGAGAACGAGACTGCCGATACCAACCGCGGTCCACAAATGCAGAATCCATTGCGGCAGGCCAGCGACTGCCAGAAGAAGAAAAAAGAAAATCGCGACGTCGCGTTTGGTGAGCTGAAAAATCCACCAGAAAATTCCGCCCTTCGCGGTAGATAGTCCGGCGCGTTGCAACATCGTCTGGTGCCGCGGATAAAACGCACTCTCCGCGATTTCGGAAGCCGCGTGATTTGGCGAGTTGAATCGCGAGAGCAACCATTCGT
>QHOZ01000018.1 GCA_003219495.1 Verrucomicrobiota bacterium
TTTTCATCGCTTAGATCGAGATCTCCGGTTGGTCTGAGTGCGTGATCTCGACGAACACGTCTTCGAGCGTCGCGCGGCGTTGCGTGAGTTCGCGTAACGTCCAGTGGCGCGTCGCCGCAAGCTTGAAAATTTCTTCGCGCACATCGAGCCCGGATTCCACGCGCAGCGAAAATCTCTGCCAGTCATCGTTCTGATCGCTTGTGACATCGCGCACGCCTGAAATCAGTTTCAATTGCTCCGCGCCGTCGTCGCCTCCGGTTTTTGCTTCAACAACAACCCCGCCGGCCTGTCGGATTTGGCCGAGCAGATTCTTCGGCGTATCGCACGCTTCGATCCTTCCCTTGTGAATGATGATGACGCGGCTGCAGGTCATCTCCACTTCCGGCAAAATGTGCGTCGAAAGCAAAATCGTGTGCTGCTTGCCCAGATTTTTGATCAGCTCGCGCACTTGTCGGATTTGATTTGGATCGAGACCGATCGTCGGTTCGTCGAGAATCAGAAGTTCCGGCTCGTTGACCAATGCGTCCGCAAGACCGACGCGTTGCCGGTAACCTTTCGAGAGCGCGCCGATTAATTTTCGTTCGACTTCGCGCAAGCCGCAGAGCTCTTTCACATCGCCGACGCGTTCCGCGACGCGACGGTGCGGCACGCCTTTGAGGGCCGCGCGGTAATCGAGATACTCGGTCACGCGCATATCATTATAGAGCGGGACATTTTCCGGCATGTAACCCAGGCGCGAGCGAGCCTGAAGCGATTGCTCGAAGACATCGAAGCCGGCGATCGACGCGCGACCCGCAGTTGCCGGCATGAATCCGGCAAGAATGCGCATGGTGGTCGATTTCCCGGCGCCATTCGGCCCGAGAAAACCCATGATCTCGCCTTGGCCGACCTCGAAACTCAAATCGCGGATCGCGGTATGGCCAGCGTATCGCTTGGTTAAATTTTCAACTTTAATCATTCGAAATTATTTTGTGAGACAATCGGAAACGTATTGCGTTGTCGAAAATTTTTGCGTTGTCAACGGGCAGCGAGCGTGACCGACTCGATCCGCCTCCCTGCGCCCCCCGCGCGAACGATACCGACAACAAAATCGACACTCGTCCCGCTGCGCGCGCGGCTCAAAAGGTCCTCGATTTCTTTCACCGAGTTAACGTCGTGTTTCCCAACGCGATAAATCACAAGCCCGCGTTGAATGCCGGCTTCATCGGCCGGGCTGTTTGGCTCGATGCCGCTGATTAAAACGCCGCGCCCCCGCTCCAGCGAAAGCGCTTCTGTTAAATCGTTGCTCAACTCTTGTAATTGCATTCCGAACAGTTGTTCCGCGCGGGAGCTCGATGCTTCCTCCGCGGCCGGCTGAGTTTTACCGCCGGGATGTTTTTCAGCAAAGCCTTTGAACTCCTTTACACTGTCGCGCACTACGTCGGCTGGAATCGCGAATCCCATTCCCTGCGTCGGAACGCCCTGCGGCGTGAACGCCATTTTCGCGGAGCTGATTCCGACAAGACGCCCGGAAATGTCGATCACCGGTCCGCCGCTGTTGCCCGGATTAATCGCCGCGTCTGTTTGCACGAGGTTTTTGTAATCGACTTCGCCGATGCTGATGTCGCGCTTCGTTGCGCTCAACACGCCGCGGCTGATCGAGCTTCCATAACCGACCGCGTTGCCAACGACGATCACGGTTTCGCCCAGCAAGTTCGGAGAAATGTTCTCGAGACTGATGAACGGAAACTGTTCCTTCGAATCGATCTTGATGAACGCGAGATCCTTTTTGTCGTCGCCGGTGATGTAATGCGCGCTGTAAGTCTTGCCGTCATTGGTCGTCACTTTGATTTTCAAATCCGCCGCGCGCTCCACCACGTGCTGGTTTGTGACGATGTAGCCGCCCGGATCGACAATGAATCCCGAACCGAGACTTTGCAGCGTCTGACGAATTTCGCGCGGACGCGAACGGTAGGTTCCAAAAAATTGCGCGTAAAAGTCGTCGATCGGATCACGAACTGCGCGTCGAATCACGCGCTCGGTGTTGATGTTCACGACCGCCGGCAAAACGTTGGCGACTGCGAGGACCGCCGGTTCGGCCGCTGGATCAGCCTGCGCGAAGCACGATGTCGATCTTGCTAGGGCAAAAACGCCTAACGCAGTCAGCGCCGGCCAAATTCTTCCGTGAGTCCCCATTCGTGCCGAGCAAGTAACGAAGCGCGCTCGCGACTGTCAACTTGCCGTGCGGCCCAATCATCCGAAATTGACTGCGCATGCGAACGACCATCGCCGCTCGGGCTAATCTCGAACTAATCGATCAGAATTATGCGCGCTGGCAGGAAGATCCAGCGTCGGTCGATCCGAGCTGGGCCGCTTTCTTTGAGGGATTCGAGCTGGGAAACCTGCCGCAGAAAAACGGCGCGGCGGTTGCGGCGCCGCGAGCGGCCACGGGCGAGAGTCCGTTGCAGACCCGAATCGACGGTTTGGTTTACGCATATCGCACGCTTGGTCACACCGTCGCGCTCGTGAATCCGCTCGCGGAGAAGCGTCCCGAAAATCCGTTGTTGAGTTTGCGCGAGCTTGGCTTCAGCGAAAAGGATCTCGATCTTCGTGTCTCGTCGAAATTCTTCGCGGACGGGGAAACGATGACGCTGCGCGAAATGATTGCGCGTCTCACGAAGATTTACGCGGACTCGATCGGCGCGGAGTTCATGCACATTCAGAACACGCGCATCCGGAACTGGGTCCGGCATCGGCTCGAGTCGCGGCCAGACAAACATTCGACGCCGCGCAAGGTGAAGATCGGAATTTTGCGCGCGTTGATGGAAGCGGAGTCGTTCGAAACTTTCCTGCACTCGCGTTACGTCGGCCAAAAACGTTTTTCACTTCAGGGCGCGGAATCGCTCATGGTGATTCTCGATTCGATCCTTCACAAATGTCCGACGGACGGGATCGAAGAAATCTGCATGGGCATGGCGCACCGGGGCCGGCTCAACATCCTCGCGAACTTTTTGAAAAAATCGCTCCGCGTCATCTTCACCGAGTTCAGCGAAAATTACGTTCCCGAATCGGTCGGCGGTGACGGCGATGTCAAATATCACCTCGGTTATCGCACCATTCGCAAGCTCGGTTCCGGCGCGCAGATTGAAATTCGTCTCGCCGCAAATCCCAGCCATTTGGAAGCGGTCGATCCAATCGTCGAAGGAACGGCGCGCGCGCGTCAACGCATTCGCGGCGACACGGAGCATCGCCGGAAAGTTTTACCGTTGCTCATTCATGGCGACGCCGCGTTTGCAGGGCAGGGGATCGTTGCTGAAACGCTGAATATGTCGCAGCTCCACGCTACCCGAAGACGCGCGTTCGTCGATGTACGCGACCGACGTGGCGAAGATGATCGAGGCGCCAATTTTTCACGTCAATGGCGACGACGCGCTCGCTTGTCTGCAAGTGAGCCAGCTCGCGCTCGATTTCCGCCAGGAATTTAAACGCGATGTCGTGATCGACATGTATTGCTATCGCCGCTACGGCCACAACGAAGGCGACGAGCCGGCGTTCACGCAGCCCCATCTCTACGCGAAGATCGACAAACACCCGTCGGCTGCGAAGTCTTACAAGCGCGAGCTGCTCGAGTCCGGCGCATTAAACGATGACGATGCCGCGTCGCTTGAAACGGAAATGGATTTGCGTCTAGAGATGGCGCTCGACACCGTTAAATCGCTCGAGAAAGAAAAAGTCGGCAAGCAGGCGCAATTCACAGAAGCGGCCGCGGTTTTTCAGCCGGAATACACGAGCGCGCCGGTTTCGACCGCGATCAGCGAGAAAACGCTCGCGCAAATTGTCGATGCGCTGACGCGCGTGCCCGACGATTTCAATGTTCAACCAAAGATCAAACGCGTCGTGCTCGAGCATCGCCGGAAAGTTTTCGAGAACGGCGGGCCATTCGAATGGCATTACGCGGAGTTGCTCGCGTTCGGTTCGTTATTGCTCGACGGAATACCGGTGCGTTTGTCGGGTCAGGACAGCGCGCGCGGAACTTTCAGTACCCGCCACGCGATTCTTTACGACGCGAAAACCGGCGCGCCCTATGTGCCGTTGATGCACATGTCTGACAAGCAAGCGCGCATTTGCATTTACAACAGTTTGCTCTCCGAGGCCGCCGTGCTCGGATTCGATTACGGTTACTCGCTCGATTATCCGAACATGCTCTGCTTGTGGGAAGCGCAGTTCGGCGATTTTTCCAACGGCGCGCAAACGATCATCGATCAGTTTATTGTTTCGGCGGAATCGAAATGGCAACGGCCGAGCGGAATCACGCTCTTGCTGCCGCACGGTTATGAAGGCCAGGGGCCGGAACATTCCAGCGGCCGGCTCGAACGTTTTCTGCAAGCGTGCGCGGAAGACAACATTCAAGTCTGCAATCTCACGACGTCGGCGCAGTACTTTCACGTTCTGCGGCGTCAGATGAAGCGCGATTTCGTGAAACCGCTCGTGATCATGACACCGAAGAGTTTGTTGCGCGCCGAGTTCGCTTCATCGCGCGCGGAAGAATTCACTAAAGGTCGCTTCGAAGAAATTCTCGGAGCGCCTGAAGCCGGATCCGCAAACAAAACAAAACGCGTCATTCTTTGCTCGGGCAAAGTTTATTACGATCTCTTGAAGTACCGTGACGAAAAGAAGATCGACAACGCCGCGATCATTCGAGTCGAGCAGCTTTATCCGCTCCACGAAAAGAAATTGAAATCCATGATGAAAGCGTTTCCGGACAAAGCGCAGATCGTCTGGTGTCAGGAAGAACCTGAAAACATGGGCGCGTGGACCTTCATGGAGCCGCGGCTGCGGAAATTGTTCGGACGCGAAATTGCCTACGCCGGCCGCGACGCCGGCGCGAGCCCTGCCGTCGGCTCACTCGCGCGCCACAAACGCGAGCAGGCCTGCGTCGTCAAAGACGCGTTCAACGTTTGATTCGACCGCGCGTTTCTTCTGCGCTTAGTTAGGCGTGCATGGCGGTCGAAGTAAAAATTCCAGCAGTCGGCGAATCGATTTCGAGTGGAATCGTTTCTGTCTGGCATAAGAAATCCGGCGATTTCGTGAATGCCGGCGACGCGTTGTTCACTTTAGAGACGGACAAAGTTTCAACTGAGATCGCCGCCGAAACTTCCGGCGTCCTCGACACGATCGTCAATGAAGGACAGGAAGTGAAAATCGGCGAAGTCGTCGCGACGATCGACGATTCAAAGAAATCCGGCGATGGAGCGGCGCCGGAAAAGAAGAAAACTGTAGGGGACGCTGCTAGCGTCCCGGGGAAGCAAGCTGCTTCCCCTACAGAAGAAAAATCGGGAGAGGATAAGGCGCTCTCGCCAGCAGTTCGCCGAATTATTGACGAAGAACAACTCAATCCGAAAAAAATTCAGGGCACCGGTCCGGACGGCCGCATCACAAAAGGGGACGCGCTGGCCGCGGCGAAAAATAAATCTGGAGGCGAGGCTGTCGGCGTCTCGAAAGGGAAGCAGACTGCTTCCCCTACAGAAGAAAAAGAGGATCGAGTCGCCTCCCCAGAGGTACGGCGTGCCGAGCAATCGCAGGACGGTCGCATCGTTCGAAAAAAGATGTCGCCGCTGCGGCGGAAGATCGCGACGCAATTGGTGATGGCGCAGCACACCGCCGCGATTCTGACGACATTCAACGAGTGCGACATGAGCGCGGTGCAGGAGCTCCGCGCGAAATCGCAGGACGCGTTCACGAAAAAGCACGGACTGAAGCTCGGATTCATGTCGTTCTTCGTGAAGGCGGCTGTTGAAGCGCTCAAAACGGTCCCAGTCGTGAACGGCCGGATCGAGGATGAAGATTTCATCCAAAATAATTTCTACGACATCGGAGTCGCGGTTGGAACTGAGCGCGGCCTCGTCGTGCCGGTGGTGCGCGATGCCGACAAAAAATCGTTCGCCGATCTCGAGCGCGACATTGCGGGCTTTGCAACGAAAGCGCGCGAAGGAAAAATGAAGATCGAGGATTTAACCGGCGGTACGTTCACAATTTCGAACGGCGGCGTTTACGGTTCGCTTTTGAGCACGCCA
>QHOZ01000172.1:0-1869 GCA_003219495.1 Verrucomicrobiota bacterium
CGCTGATGCGCTTCTGGGCGGGCATCGGTCTGATCGTCGGTGAGAAAACTTTTCATGCTGCGCATGCTGCGTCCGAGAAAATTTCGGACCGGGTGCGTGCGCAAATGCGCGAGCGGATTGTGAATGAAAATATCGACCGTGCCGGACACGATGTAATAGGCGGTCGATCCGAACGCGCCTTCTTCGCAAACGATCTCGCCTTTGCGATAACGATGAAGGACGGCCGCGCCCTTCGCCCAGTTCTCCAATTGCGCGCGCGGGACTTCTTTAAGCGCCGGAAGATATTCGAGAAGCTGATCGATCGTCAGCGGCTCGCCCGTCGTCAGTTTTTCAACTGTTTCGGCCATGGCGCGGTTGGGCTGATGATACGGCAGCGCTCAACCGAGGTGGAAGCTATTTCCCAGCTGCGCGGACGGTGTCGATCTATGCGCGAGAACTAACGATGCCGCCGAGCGACGGATTCGGTTTGTAAATTGCACCGACGAGCGCGCCCATGATCGCAAAGCAGATCAAGTCGGCGGCAAACCACATGAACAAAATCGTTGGTGTCAGCGGCTCGACCGCGAATCGGATGATGTTGATGCCGCAGGCCAGAATTCCGAGCACGATGCCGTAACCGAATCCAACGCGCGCGCTATTGATTCCAACTTTGCTCACGTAAAGACCGGTAAACGCAAAGGCGAGCACGGCGTGGCCGAGAATGAGAACGGGAAAGACCGGCTCCGTTCGCCAAAGTGAGCCGGTGGCGTTGTACATCGGCTTCATCAACAAGCCGTGCCAAACGAATCCGAAGAAAAAGATGAAAACGAACGCAACCAAAAACGCCAGGAAACCCCGTTTGTGATTCATGCGCGCTTTTAATAAGGATGGCGCTCCGTTGTCGATCTAATTTCCCAGGCCGGGAACGTGGCCGTAGCCAACGAATGACGGCTGCAACTTGCCGTTTCCATTTTTGTCCGGGCGCGGGATTTGGAAATCAAAAACGCTCACGCCAAAGCGCGATTCGCCTGCGTAAACGCGGCCGTCGCTCGCGCCGACCATCACCCGCTTCCCGGTTTTTGTTTCGCGGCCGAGATAAATCATCGCGTGCGTGATCGGCGGGTCGCGGTCGATGGAATAAGTCCCAGTCCAGAAAAGCAGATCGCCCGGCTTTAGATTTTCCAGCTCGAAGGAATTTTCTTTGTGACTGATGACCGCTTCGAATTTTCCGGCGCGCCGGAGCCAGACGTATTGCGAGCTCGAATCGCGCGGCACATCGGTCACGCCATTTTGCTTGAGCACGTAGTAAACGAAGCCCGAGCAATCCATTCCACCGCTGTTCGGATCGTCCGAGCCATATTTGTAAGTGAGATCTCTTGTCGTCAGCTCAAGCGCCGTGCCGAGAAGTTTCTTCACGTTGTCAGGATAATTTTCGAATCCTTTAATTTGGTCCGGTAACAAGGTCGCATTTGCCGCGTGCTGTTTCTTTGCCGGTGACGGCGACGGAGTTTCACTCGGACTTGGCGGCGCGGTTTCGACCGGGGATGTCGATCCTTCGGGCGATTCTGACGGCTCAGGAGTTGGCGAATGCTTTTTCTTTCGATGTGGCGAGGAACTTGGCGACGGCGTCGCTGATTCTTCTTCTTTCGCGGCTGGCGAATGTTTCTTCTTCGGAGACGGCGATTCTTCCGCTGGCGACGGACTCTTCTTTTTCCGCGGCGAAGCGGACGGTGATTCGGATGGCGTTGGTGTGGGCGATTTCCTTTTTGTTGGTGTCGCGCTCGTTGTTTTCTTTTTGCGATGCGGTGTGGGTGTTGGCGTGCCGAAAATTTTCTTGAGCGTCTTACCGAGAGATTCGTCCGCCGCCTCGCTCGCGGGAGCGGCGACGCA
>QHOZ01000172.1:2101-2768 GCA_003219495.1 Verrucomicrobiota bacterium
ATGCCGCGATCGCCGCGAATGCGACGCTCGGTTTGATGGAGCCGGTCTCAAACGGAATCGGTGGCGACCTTTTCGCGATCGTTTACAACGCGAAAGAGAACAAGCTTTACGGATTGAACGGCAGCGGACGTTCGCCGCTCAGTCTCAGTTACGAGCAAATGAAGGCCGAGCTCGACAAGATCAATAAGAAGATGATCCCGCCGCGCGGGATGCTGCCGATCAGCGTGCCGGGAACTGTCGACGCATGGGCGGAGCTTCATAAGAAATTCGGGAAAATGAAACTCGCGGACGATCTCGCACCGGCGATTCATTACGCCGAAGAAGGTTTTCCGGTCACCGAGCTGATCGCGTTCTACTGGCATTTCGGTCCCGAACTTTACAAAGGACTCCCTGGCGCGTTCACCGAGACTTACACGATCAACGGCCGCACACCCGCGAAAGGCGACATTTTCAAAAATCCCGCGCTCGCGAATACGCTGCGATTGATCGGCGAGAAAGGCCGCGACGTTTTTTACAAAGGCGAGATCGCGGACAAGATCGACAAGTTCATGCAGGAGAACGGCGGATTTCTGCGTAAAGCCGATTTCGAAAAACACACGAGCACGTGGGTCGATCCGGTTTCGGTGAATTATCGCGGCTACGATGTTTTCGAATTGCCGCCGAACGG
>QHOZ01000172.1:2830-11762 GCA_003219495.1 Verrucomicrobiota bacterium
GAAGCGAAGAAAATCGTCTGGGCCGATCGCGCGAAATATTACGCGGACCCTGCGTTCGCAAAAATTCCGCTGACGAAATTACTTTCGAAAGAATACGCGGCCGAGCGACGGAAACTGATCGATCCGAAGCGCGCTGCGAAATCCGTCGCCGCAGGAAAGATCGACAATGGCGACACGATTTATATGTGCACGGCGGATGATGAAGGAAACATGGTCTCGCTGATTCAAAGTAATTATCGCGGAATGGGCAGTGGCATCGTCGTGCCCGGTCTCGGATTCATGTTTCAGGATCGCGGGGAACTTTTTTCGATGGAACCGGGACACGCGAATGTTTACGCGCCTGGCAAGCGGCCGTTTCACACGATCATCCCCGGATTTGTGATGAAGGACGGAAAGCCGTGGGAAGCATTCGGCGTGATGGGCGGCGGAATGCAACCGCAAGGTCACGTGCAAGTGCTGACGAACCAGATCGATTTCGGATTGGGTGTGCAGGAAGCGGGCGACGCGTCACGATGGCAGCATGAAGGTGACAACGAACCGACCGGCGAAAAAATGACTGAGCACGGCGGCTATGTAAATTTAGAATCCGGAATTCCCGCCGAAACGCAGCGCGAATTATTTCTGCGCGGACATGAGGTCCGTTTCGACGTTGGCGGTTACGGCGGTTATCAGGCAATCAAAGTTGAAATGCACGACGGCCAGCGCGTTTACGTTGGCGCGAGCGAATCGCGCAAAGACGGGCAAGCCGCCGGTTACTAGTTCCGTTGCGATTTGAGATCGTTTAGTTTTTGCACCGCGCGATCAACATCTTTTTTGCGCGCGCTCCCGAGGGCGAGAAGTCTTTCCTGGCGATGAACATTTGCCTCCGCCGCATCGATGTCGGCCTGCTCACTCTTGGTGTGCGCTGTATGCGCGGCTTGGATGGCGAGCGCGAGATTACTTTCCGTGGGAGTCACGTCAGTCTTCGCGATTTCGCCTGCGCTAACCTGTTTGTCTTTCGTCAACATTTGTTCCTTCGCGGAAACCAAACGCGCGTTGGCGAGCTGGAACTCGAGATGAACCACGCGCAACTTTCGCTGCTCGACTTCCAATTTGGAAAGCGCACCGATTTTCAAAAGGCGGTCCAGACCGGCCGCATTTCGTTTCGCGCGGGCAAATTCCTTTTCTAACTTCGCAAGATCAACATCGCGCGGACGCGCGGCGTCAGGCTGACCAGCCTTCTCCGAGTCGCGATTTGGAATTAGTAACGGCGGCTCGATGTCGAACGAATCCGGGTCGGCGCTCGTTTCCTGTGCGCAAAGATTCGTCGCGATGAAAATAACGAAAACTGCGGCGACGCGCAGCATCACTTTAGCGGCGCCTAATGATGCCCGCCGACAATTCCGCCCACGGTTCCGCCGACGCCGCCGGCCACTCCGCCGCCCAGGCCAGCGCCACCAAGTCCACCTAAACCACCGACGCCACCGCCGACTGGTCCAACGCTTCCCACACCACCGCTGGCGGCGCCCGCTCCGCTGCCGACGCCGGAAGTTGCGCCAGATCCTGAACCTCCACTGCTGCCACCCCCGACGCTGCCAATGAGACCAGCGCTACCCATTCCACCCAAACCGCCGCTCGACATCATCTGATTCATCGGGCGCGTTGCGCTCATGGTTTGATTCATTGTGTTCTGCTGGAGATTTTTTGCTGTCGATGCTGTGTTCGCGACCGTGGCCGCCGCTTTCTGTTTTGCGCTCGCAACTTTTCGTTTCGACGGTTGCGCAACGCCTTTCGTCGTTTGAAGGACGGTCGTCGCGGGTTCGGTCGAAGCGACTGTGTGATAAAGCGATTGGACAGTCGTGCCCGAGCCCGGGGCGACTGTGTTCAGGTCGTTCGAAACTTGGCCAAAGATCGAGCTCGGCGGCGGTGGGAGAGGCGGAGGAAAAATCGTGACGGGCGGCGGAGGCGCGGTCACACCACCACCGGGCAGAGTGGTCGGGCCACCTGCAAGTGTCGGAGCTTGGAGAACGTCAGACGGCGCCGCATTCAAAACGCCGGAACTTTTCGCGTCACTATCGCTGTTTCTGGAATCGCGTTCGTTCTCATTGGTGAATTGATCGAAACCCCGGAGTTCTTGAGCGAGTGCAAGCTGTTCCGCTGAGACCGGGCGCGGATACAAATATTCTTTCGGCCAGGATGCGGCAGCTTGAAGCAGCTCACCGCCGTTGAAAAAATAAAACGCGCACACCAGCCCACCAACGGAAGCGATCGTGACAAAAACAACATTGGCCCAAGCGGATCGGCTTAGCTGCAAACTGCGAAAGAAATCAGCAAAGCTGCGCGCGGGAAGAGGGGCGACCGCCGCCGCCACAGTGGGCGTCGGGAAAGCTGGTTGCTCGGGAGTTGATAAAGCTTCGCGGAAATCCAGGTGAGGCATATTGCTACCTCCAGGTTGATCTTCGGTTTGCTGGGTCACTTTTATACAGCATTAGCCGTTCCGGAGCAACTATCGCGTTGCGCGGGCAAAAAGGTTTTAGAAAAGTCATTTTTTTCTTTTCAAACGCCATTGTTGTGGCATAGGGATCGCTCGAAAACGCTCGTGTATTCCCTGAGCCCTAAAATTCTAGTTGGGGCGGCTGTTTTGGCGGCCGTTCTGTCTTCTGCGAACGCGAATAGTTTCCCGGCGTCCGGTCCAACCGTGCCGGGAACGAAAGCTCGTCTTAGCGGCGGCAAAGCCTATGCGCCCGAGTCCGCCCCCCTCGTGGTCAAGCGCGCGATCTGGGCCGCGAATCAACTTTTCCGCAAGCCGTACATTTTTGGCGGCGGTCACAAATCGTTTACCGATCGCGGCTACGATTGTTCGGGAACAGTTTCTTATGCGCTCGGCGGCGCCGGGTTGTTGAAATCGCCGATCAGCTCAACAGAATTTCGCAGGTATGGGCAAGGCGGCCGTGGCAAATGGATCACGATCTACGCGCGAAACGGCCACACTTACGCGATCATCGCCGGTTTGAGATTGGACACGACGCCGTACATCACCGCGCACGACAAATGGGCGCCGGGTTGGCAGTCCACCGAGCGGGTTCCCGCGAGCGGGTTCGAAGCGCGACATCCGGTCGGCTTGTAAATCCGCGCGCATCGCGCAAGGTCGACAAATCGTAAGATGGACATCCAGCAATCGCGATTTCGGATTTAGCAAATCCGAGCTGCGCACGTTGCGCGCGCTGAAAACTCCCGCAGGGGTGCAGCGTTTCCTCGACGAATTGCCTTACAATCTTCGATACACCGCGCATTCGCCAAAAGACGTTTTGCGCCGGAGAACGGCGTCTTGCCTGGAGGGCGGAATTTTCGCGGCAGCCGCGTTGCGAGTTCTCGGATTTCCTCCGCTAATTTTCGATCTCGGGTCATTGGGGTGCGGTGGCAAAATCGAATTTCACCGGCTGCCGCTACCGCGAGCCTGCCTATCGGAGTCTGCGCGAGCTGGCCATGAGCTACTTCAATATTTATTTCAATTTGCGATTTGAGCGCACGCTGCGGACTTATTCGCGCCCCGTAAATCTCGCGCGGTTTGATCGACGCAACTGGATGACGACGGAAAAAGAGATCTGGTTCATCGCCGAGCATCTCTGCGAAATTCCGCACCGGCGTTTGTTGACCAAAGCGATGGAGAGGAATCTCACCCGCGTCGACGCGCGCACGGTTCGAGCCGAAATGCTCGGGCACCGGAAAAGATAACGCCTAAATGCGTGTGGAACGGCGAGATCGTTCCGGCGGAGGCGGACAAATTCGAGCTGCTGTGGCCGCGGCTTCCATTTCCAATGGCGCATTTCGATAACCGACGGTTGCGCATTGATAAATGTAAGTTTGCAGGAACGGGAAGATTCCGCCGAGCCTCTGATATTGCGCGGTATGCACGAGCTCGTGAGCGATGAGGCCGCGATCGCGCCAACAGTCGGCGCGGATGAAAATGCCGTACTCGAGAGCGAGTCCGCTGGGCTTAGCGGTAAGGAAGTTGATCGAAGCCGCGGCCGCGCGCAGCATCGGATGCGCCGGAACGGGAACGTTCTCGACACGCAACAGGCGCACGCGTTCCGGATTCCGAACACCAATTGCTTTCGCGTCCGCCATCTCGGTTTCAGAAAGCGATACGCCCTCGCACAAGACACGCCGTTCTTGGTCCGCCGCCCATTGCGCGGCTAGCGGGAGAAGCTCGTCCAGACGATCCAAGGTTGATTGTCGATCCATCGAATTCTACAAAAGCAAAAATCCGGCCTGTGCGTGAAATATCTTCGCGCGCGCCAGTCTTTGCTAATGTGCCAGACCCGCGCGAGTTCCACTATTACGGACCGTAAGGCGACCAAAATCCCGTGCCCGCAACATCGGACAGCACGCCTAAGTCCGCCGCCGGAACCTGTGGGATCGAATCGACTGTCTGCGCTCCATACGCCGTCCCGAGAATGCTGTTTCCATTCAGGTAGAGCAGCGAGCCCTTCTTGACGTAGTTGGTCCAATCAGCCACCGCGACGGTGTCTCCCGTTCTGCGATTGGTTTCGATTGCGTATTGATCGACCGCCGAATCGATCATGCGCAGATCATTCAAAATGCGGCTCGCTTGAGAGCGTTTGCGAGCACGGAGAAAACCGGGAACTGCGATCGCCGCCAGGAGGGCGATGATGGCGACAACGATCATTATTTCGACCAGGGTGAAACCTTTCTGTGCTTTAGCGGCGGCGGATCTGTTCATATATATAGAGAAAACCAGCAGCCGGCATGCCATTGTATCGATCTTCGATATGACGTACGACCCCGTCCCGCACCCTCATGAAAGACCTCACCCCTGATATCTACCGACCTCTCGCCGAATATCGCTACCTGCTCCGAAAGTTCCTTCGCTTTAGCAAGGACGTGCTCCGGGAGCGGGCTGGAATAAACCCCGAGCAATACGAGGCGCTTCTTGCCGTAAAAGTTTTCGCCTCGGACGATCCGCTCACCATTTCGCAACTGAGCGAGCGCCTTCAGGTGAAACACCATTCGGCGGTCAACATTGTGGACCGATTAGTCGAAAGGAAACTCATCACGCGGCAGCTGAGTGCACAGGACCGTCGCCAGCGTTATCTCCAGCTCACCGAGAAAGGCGAAAAACTGATTCAGGAGTTGGCGAGTGCTCATTTCAAAGAGCTACGCGCGCGCAGCACAGAGGAGTTCGCCACGCGATATAAATTCGGAGATGAGCGTTAAAGTTTACGGGTGCAATCACGTCGCGATCGAAGTGGACGACATCGAGAAGGCAGTCGCGTTTTACAAGGACGTTTTCAATCTCGAGCCGTTGGATGGAGGAGAAGGCGACGCATTCTTCAAGCTGGGCGAGCACCAGTTTCTTGCCGTTTTCGAAGTTGAAAAAGTTCAGCGGGCGAATATGCGCCATTTCGGAATCATGGTGCGCGTCGAAAAACAGATCGCCGAAGTGCGGAAGAAGCTGACCGAGAAATACAAACTCAAACTCGAGCCGCCGTTTCGATGCGACTTTCACGATCCCTGGGGCAACCGAATTCAAGTTGTCGATCTTCACGATGAATCGCTGATTTGGTTGTTACCGTATCGCGAAGTGCAGAAGGCCGGCGTGAAGTTCGAGTCAAAGCGCTGACGGCCATTAGCATGCTCGGTTACGCATTTTTGTTTTTCGCGGAAAAGGCTTGATCTGTCCGCTTGGGCTGACAAAAATCGCCTCTGGTAGCGCCGGTTTGGTGCTCCCGAATGAATGTTTCCTTCCAGCGCGGAAGTGAGTGGACGCGCAGCGCGCGTCACGTTCATCGCTATCAATTCGCGTTTTCTATTAACCGGAGAAATCTAATATGAATTCAGCCATTCGTTTAGCATGGTTCGTCGCGGCGGTTGCAATTTTGTGGAGCACTCGCGTTAACGCCGTGAGTCCTGTGATCAATGCCGTCGGCGTCTATGACGAAACCGCCGCGCAACAGAACAACGTCGACTTCAATGCGACTGCAAACGCACACTCGGCCAGCACCGGAAACGGCGCGGGTTATTCGACGATTGGCTCGTTCAATCCGCTGGTCGCAGGCGCATTCACTCTCGGCCACGGCGGAGTCGTGGACTTCGATGCTCTAAGCAACGGCACAACCGGCAGCAGCCTGGGCGTTTCTTACGCCGGCGGCACAAAGAGCTTCACGATGACTTTCAGCACCGGCTATGAGATCTCGACCGGCAGTACGGTCGAGCCGAGCACCCCGATTTCTCACTCCAATTATGTGGAACCTGGCGTGGTGAGCACTTCGTACTCGATCACGTTTAGCCCGATCACCGGCGCGCCGGCGAACGAAACGGGTCTTTCGGAAATCGGTCTCACTTTACTTTCGGCCACGATTGGCACGAGCACCCCGGAAAATTTCGGCGGTGTCACGGTAACTGCGCATTTCAGCGACAGTTCCACGGCCAGCGTATCACGCACCATTTCTGAAACGAAAGAAAACGGTGACACCTTCTTCAGTATTTTAGCGCCAGGCGGATTGACGATCAGCAGCATCGATATTTCCGCGCCAAGCAGCGCAAACAGCAACGTGCCTGACCTGGATGACTTTGCCTTCATCACGAACGCTGCTGGCTGTGCGCCGGCTCCCGACAGTATGGTGAGTTGGTGGAAAGCAGAGGGCGATGCCAACGACAGTCAGGACAGCAACAACGGCACATTGCAAAACGGCGCCACATTCACAACCGGCGAAGTGGGACAGGCTTTCAGTTTGGATGGAACTGATGATTACGTCGAAGTTTCCGACAGCTCGAATATCAGTTTCACCGGCCCGTTCACGATCGATGCCTGGATCAAGACCACCGACAATACGAGCGAACACGGAATCGTTGAGAAGTACGATGGTGGCGGACAAAACGGCTACTTCTTCCGGCTAGCCAGCGGCACCGGCCGGCTGGTGTTTGGCATCTGTAACGGAGTGACCTGCGAGAGCGTTGCCGGAGCCACGCAAGTTAGCATCAGTACATTCCATCATGTTGCCGCGATCTTTGATGGAAGCAGTTTGAAAGTTTATCTGGACGGCAATTTAGATGGCAGCGCTTCAACCAGTATTGCGCCGGGAGATGGCACCAACCCGCTTGAAATTGGCGCGCGCGGCGGCAGTCCTGGGAATTTTTTCAGCGGACTGGTTGATGAAGTCGAACTTTTTAATCGCGCGCTCAGCGACACAGAAGTCGCCTCAATATTTGCGGCGGGCAGCGCGGGCAAATGTTCGTGCACGCCCGCGCCCGCTGGAATGATCAGCTGGTGGCCCGGGGATAACAATTACGACGATGTCGCGGACAGCAATAACATGCAGCAAGCAATCAATTTTGTTGGATTCGCGCCCGGTGAAGTCAGGGAGGCCTTCAGTTTCAGCGGTAGCGGTTATCTTAGCGCCGGCAATCCGGCTAATCTCAAGCTCACTGGAACTGAGGTTACCCTCGACGCTTGGGTGAATCCAACCAACGCGGAAGAAAATGGCGTTATCGCCGGCAAGACCGAAAGCGGTAACAATGATTATCTATTGTATTTAAACGGCGGAGTTTTAGTCGGCATCATCAAAGCCGGCGGCAGCGAAAGCACTATAGGAGGCGGAGTCCTCCCGGTCGGCAGCTGGTCACACGTCGCGCTGACTTACGACGGCACCGCGATAAAGATCTACGTGAACGGCATTCAAATTGATTCGCTTCCCAAAACCGGAAATTTGGACGGAACCGATGCCGAGGTTGCGATCGGAGGTCGTAACGCAGACGATCTGCAATTGGTCGGATTGGTCGACGAAGTGGAAGTCTTCGGGCGGGCACTGAGCGCGAGCGAGATCGCGGCGATCTACGGCGCCGGTGGCGCGGGGAAATGTCGATCTTGCACGAGCGCGCCCGCCGGAATGACGCATTGGTGGCCGGCCAACGGAAACACTGAAGACGTGATTGGTAACAATGACGGCACCCTTCAAAGCGGCGCCACTTTTGGTCCCGGCAAAGTCGATCAAGCCTTTAGCCTGGATGGTGTAGATGACTATGTCGATGTTGGCCCTAACGTGAACGTCCCAGAAAAATTCAGCGCCGACGTTTGGATCAATCCTACTTCGACAAGTGGAAGACAAGCAATCATCGGTAAAACCGACTTTAGCTCTTCCGGTTATGAGATTGCCTTGTCCGACGGAGGATTAACCGGATTCGTCATAACCGATAGCGGTATAACAGAATATGCAACTGATTTTGTGGTTGTTACTGCTGGCACTTGGCAGCACGTCACTGTCACCTATGATGGAACTGTAGGATCCAACACTGGCCAGGCGTTTAAGTTCTACGTCAACGGCAACAACGTATCTGCCAGCGCTAGCCCTTTTCATGATGCTGGCGGCACGCCCCAGACAAGTTCTCTTTCCGCGACGATTGGTGCTGCGATTCCTTTTGGGGGCGATTATTTTGGAGGCCTCATCGACGAGTTGGAGATCTTCGGCCGCGTGTTAAGCCAGAGTGAAATCCAAAAGATCATCTACGATGCCGGCAGCGCCGGTAAGTGCCCGTGCGTAACTCCGCCGGAAGGCATGGTGAGTTGGTGGCCCGGCGACGATAACGAGAATGACATTCAGGATGGAAACAACGGAGAAGAAAAGGGCAACAGCACGTTTGCCCCAGGCGAAGTTGGCAGCGCTTTCAGCCTCGATGGCGTCACCGGATACGTTCAGATTCCCGACAGCGCGAATCTCAGTATCTCCGGACCGATCTCTATCGATGCCTGGGTCAATCCAAACAATGTCGATAATCATCAGTCGATCATCACCAAATATGACACCTGCCTCGGAGCCGAGCAGCGAAGCTACGCGCTGGATGTCCTTGCTGGCGGTGACATTCAATGGTGCGTTTACAATGGCCAACCGGATCCAAATGCCTATCACTGCGTTCAAACTAATACCGGCATCAC
>QHOZ01000173.1 GCA_003219495.1 Verrucomicrobiota bacterium
CTGCCTGCCGGAAGCGAGATTCAAATTCTGAGCCGGCGCGGCGATTGGATTTACGCCGCGCTGCCAAACAATCTGCGCGGTTGGATGCCGGCGAAGAGCGCCGAGCAAGTGCGCATGTAAAACCAGCTCTCGCCATTGCCGCTGAGGACAGCGGCCGCTACAGTATCGCGTGGAAGCGGAGATGGACGTTGGGACGAACCGCAAGGCGTTCCAAATTAATTTAGATCGACAAAAGTACGGCACCTTCGCGGAGATCGGTGCCGGCCAGGAAGTCGCGCGCCGTTTTTTTCATGTTGGTGGGGCGGCGGGCACAATCGCAAAAACCATGTCGGCCTACGACATGACGTTCAGCGATGCGATTTACGGTTCGACGGATCGGTACGTCAGTCGCACGCGTCTCGCGACAATGCTCGATCACGAATACAATCTTTTACTCGAGCGGCTGGGCGACAAACTCGGCGATGAGCGAACTTTTTTCGTTTTTGCCGACACGGTCGCGGCAAGAAGTTTCAAGCAACATAACGAATCGCACGGCTGGCTCGGCGTTCGTTTTCAAAAAGAACCGCGCGGCGAGCCAAGCCAGATTATCATTCACGTGCGCATGCTCGATGAGGCGAACGTCGAGCAACAGGAAGCGCTCGGCGTGATCGGAGTGAATTTGCTTCACGGTGCGCTCTACGAAGCGAAGCCCGAACGATTGATCTCCTCGCTTCAGGAAAATCTCGCGCCGGGAAGAATTCAGGTGGACCTCATCAAATTTTCCGGTCCAGCCTTCGCCAAGATCGACAATCGACTGATGAGTTTGCAATTGGTCAGTCAGGGGCTGACCGATGCCGTCATGTTCACGGCGGATGGCGAGATGGTGCAGTCCTCCGAGATTCTCTACAAAAAGGCAATTTTGATTGAGCGAGGAAGTTTTCGTCCGGTGACGAAAGCAACGAACGACATGCTGGATGGCGCGCGCCACCAATTTCTGAAGGAGACCGGTTCGTCCGAAAAAGATCTCGTCGTGCTGATGGAAATGACGTTGCAGAATTTGCTTTCCGAAGGGCAACGCGCTCGGAAGGACGGTGTTGATCTCGAAATTTGGCGAATACTACAAACTGGCCGGTTACCTTTCGCGCTACACGAACCAAACGATCGGTCTGGTCATGGGCGTGCCGAGTCTGCTCGAGATTTTCGACGAAAAATATTATCTCAACCTCGAAGGCGGAATCCTCGAAGCGCTCGGGCGCATGTTTAAGCACGGATTAAAACTCTACGTCTATCCGATCGTCGACGAAAAGAGGGGCGAGCTGGTTACCGCCACGAAAGTTGAAGTGGCGCCGAATCTGCACTCGCTCTTTCAGTACTTGATCGACAATCGCTACATCGAAGACATCCGGGATTATCGAAAAGATTATTTGCGGATTTATCCGCCGGCGGTCCTGGCGAAGCTGAAAGCCGGCGACGAAAGTTGGGAAGAACTGGTTCCCGCGGAGGTCGCGCAGATCATCAAAGAGCGGGAGTTTTTCGGGTATCGACGCGCAGTAGCGGCCTGAATTTGAGGAGTTAAGGCGCTCGGTTGCGGCGGCCCCGACATGTTGTCATAAAAACCGCTACCGCAAGGCACACTTCCCGCTACATGACCCTGCGAGCATCATGGCGAAACGCGGAGATTCTGTTGTCGGCATCGATTTAGGAAAGCACGTCCTCAAAGGCGTCGCGCTCCGGCGCAAGAACGATTCGCGATTCATTCTGACTAATTTCGCCTCGCGTCCCGTGCCGGAAGAGTTCGCTTCCGCTGACGATCTCTCCCGCGAAATCAAACAGCTCGTCCGCGAACTCGGCGGCAGCGCAAAAGCGGCAGCCTTCGCAGTTTCCGATCCTTCGGCCATTTTGCGCATCATCGAGCAACCCGACACGCCGGTCGATCTGCTCCGGACCGCATTGCGCTTGAACGGACTCGCGGTGTTGAACCAGGAATGCAAAGACTTCGTGCTCGACGTCGCTCCGGTTGGCAACAACTCGGCGGATGGATCGACACCGGAAAAATCTTCGGGCGGCGGAACAAGCGTGATGACGCAGACCAAATATCTTGTCGGCGGGATTCAGCGCGATCAGATCAAACAAATCCTCGCAGCCTCGAACAAGATTCGACTGTCCGCCGAGCTGCTTCAAGTCGCGCCGGTTTGTTCGTTCAACGCGTTCGAATTCGCTTACCCGGAAATTTTCGCGAACGAAGCATTCCTCCTTCTCGACATGGGTCATCTGCAAAGCACGGTCCTGATCGGCAGCAAGAGCGAGCTCGTGCTCGTGCGCAGTATTGATTACGGGGGCAAAGCTTTGATGCAGGCATTGACCGCTGAAGACGCGCTCGATGCCGACGCGGCCTGGTTGATGATTCAACAGGGCGATGAAGGAATGACAGAGATCTGTCGCGGGTCGCTCGCGCGTTTGGGAATGGAAGTTCGCAATTCCATCGGATTTTTTGAAGGCCAGCGCGAAGAAGGGATCAATCGTATTTTCGTTTCCGGCGGGCTCGCTCGCGCAGAAACAGTTCTTCAATCGTTGAGCGATGAATTGAGTTTGCCTTGCGAAATTTGGGATCCGCTCGAGACCTGCGAGCTCGCGCTGCCGAACGCGAAGCGGCAATCGCTGCCGAATGAATTCGTTTCTCTGAATGTCGCGTGCGGCGCGGCGTTCGAATACCTGACCAACATCTGACGAGCACCGATGGCACTTCACCTCAATCTCCTGCACGAGGAAATTCTCGAACTGAGGCAGCGGCAACGCGACCCGCTCAAGATCGGAATGCTCGTGCTCTCGAGTTGCGGCGCGATCTTGTTCCTCTATTACGCCTGGAACGCCTACCAAACCCTCAACATCAAATCGAAGCTCAGCGCCACCGAAGCGGAGTGGAAAAAACTTGAGCCTAAAGTCACCGCCGCGCAAAAGCGATCGGCTGAGCTGACCAATCTCATCAATACCACGCGCGTTCTCGACGATTACATCGACAGTCGGTTCTTTTGGGGACCATTTCTGGAAAAACTTTCACGCTGCGTGCCGCCGAATGCGCAGATCACCACCATGGAAGGCAATTTGGTTGACGAGGAAAAAGGCGGCGGCGTAAGCATCACGCTCGACGGCGTCGCAGCCGCTCGCGAACCGCGCTCCGCCGCTGAAGACGTGCGGCAAATGTTGCTCGAGCAGATCGGCAAAACATTTCATGACGTGAAAGCGGAATTCAAAACGCTCGAGGACGTGGAGACCGTTGCCAACATCAACGGCACGACCGTTCCGATGGCCCGCTTCATTCTCTCCATCACATTCAATCCAAACGCCGGCGCTAAACCGGCGGCCACCCCAGCGGTTGGACGCAAAAAGGCCAAGAGCAAGGACGAGTAGATGAATCTTCCTAAATTTTCCAAGGACCAGGTCAAGAAGCTCGCCCTCAGCGCGATGGGTTTCGTGTTTCTGCTTTACGTTTACTTCACGTTTTTTCTCGGGCCGCTGCAGCGATCACGCAACACGACCCTGAATCAAATCGCGGAGACGCAAAAGAAGATCGACACCTCGAAATCCGAAGTCGCAAAGTCCGCGAACCTCGAACGCCAAGCGAAGGACGCGATGTCCCGTTTCGCTGCGCTCAAAGCTCTCGCTCCGGAAGGCGCGCCGCTCGCCTGGTTCCCGCCCCGCATGAAAACATTCTTCGCCAGTGAAGGAATCGATCGCGCGGTCGCGCGTTTGGAAACCAACACCAACTTCAAGCAGAGCGAGCTCGCGGCCTGGACGAAATTTAATTGGCTGATCGAGCTGCCCCAGGCCGATTTCGCCGCGCTCGGCAAATCGATCGCTGAGCTCGAGAACACCCAGCCCTTACTCACCGTCACGCGATTGAGCATCCACGTGCTACCCGACCAGCCGCAGTTTCAACAAGTCGCAATCGCCGCCACCACCGTAATCGAAAAACGATGAAGAAGTTTCTCGCGCTCATTTCGCTGTCGATCTTTGCCGCGCAGCTGCTGACTGCGGCGGAGGAAAAACCTGCCGCCGCCCCGGCCCGCGCAAAACGCCCGGCACAAGTGCCGGCCGAAGATGCAAAGAACAAACCCGCAGCACCGGAAGCTGCGAGCGCAGACAAGAGCAAACCGACTGACGAGCCGGCGCCGATCGTTCTCAAAAACAAATCCTCTTTCAATATTGAAGCCTCCACGCGCAGTCCATTCTGGCCGCTTAGCTGGAAACCGACCGGAAAAGTCGCGACCGGCGGCGGCACCGACCAAGGCGAAGTTCCACCGGGCGCATTTCTCGTCAGCACCATCACCCTCGATGGCAACGCCAAATACGCGATCATCAATGGTAAATCGATGACCGAAGGTCAGGTCTTCGGTCTACAAGTCGGCACGCAGATC
>QHOZ01000174.1 GCA_003219495.1 Verrucomicrobiota bacterium
CAACTCGATGGCGACATCGCGAAAGTTTCGGATGACGCAAGAGTTGAGTTGCCGATGTCGATCGTCGAGCCGCAGCTCGCGAGTGGTCGGGTTTCGATTGTGCCGGACACGTTTAAAGCTGCGATGCCCGAAGCGTACCGCGAGCTGTTGCACGTCGATGAGACGAAGACGGCGGTCATGCTGCCGCTCGAAGAAGTTTTGAAGAATCTGCCGGCTACAGTTTTGAAGCTACGCGACGATCAGGAGCACTCGGAGCTCGACCAAGATTTTGAAACGCCGTTCTCGATCAAAGCGAAGGAAGACGAGAAGAAGTTCGCCGCAGACAAGAAGGCGGACGAAAAAGCGGCCGAGAAATCTGAAGAGCCGAAAGCGGAAGCCAAGATCGACACCGAGCAGGACGCCGAGAAAAAGCTCGATCCAAAAGAAGTGGTGACCAAAGTCAACGCGCTCGACGGCGTGAAAGCATGCGCGATCACGTTCTCGGACGGTTTGAGCTTGGCCGGCGAATTGCCCGAAGAAACCGGCGCGGAAGGCTTGTGCGCAATGGCGCCGGCGATCCTGGGCCGAATCTCGCAACACGTGCGTGCAACGAAACTTGGCAATCTAGTTGCCGTGACAATTCACACCAGCAAGTCCGCGGTCAGTTTTTTTGCGCAGGGAAATATTTGTCTGACCACATTGGGCGCCGACGGGTCACTGCCAGCGGAATCGCGCACGAAGGTTGCGGAGCTGGTCAAAAAACTTTCAGAGCAATACACCAAAACGGAGTAGCCGGATGTCGATCATCAATTACGCGAGCCGCGAAATTCAGTTCAAAATCGTTTACTACGGTCCGGCGCTTTGCGGCAAGACGACGAATTTAAATTACATTCACCAGCGAATTAATCCGCTGAACCGCGGCGATCTCGTGTCGCTCGCGACCGCGACCGAGCGCACGCTCTTTTTCGATTTTCTGCCGCTGAATGCGGTCGTGATTAAAGGTTTCGTAACGAAATTTCAGCTCTACACCGTGCCCGGCCAGGTGATTTACAACGCGACGCGGCAATTGGTCCTGCGCAGCGTGGATGGAGTCGTGTTCGTGGCCGATTCGCAATGGGAAAAAATGGAGGAGAACGTTGAGAGTTGGAAAAATCTCTGCGACAACCTTGCGCTCCAGAACATGTCGATCGACGACACGCCATGTGTGCTCGAGTACAACAAGCGTGATCTTCCGAACGTCGCGCCGGTGAATTACATGGAGTACGTAATGAACAACCGGAAGAAACGCCTCCAGAGTTTCGAAGTTATTTCCAGCTCCGGGCAAAACGTGTTCGCGGCGTTGAACGCCGTCTCGCAAATTCTTTTGCACAAATTCAGCAAGCAAAGTGAAGCGCCGCAGGGCGCGCCGCTCCCGGTCGCGATTCCAGTCGAACCGAGCTCATCGTCGTCGCAGAAGCAACCGGCATGAACGCCATTCCCGTTCTCACAATCGAAGACGTGGCGACACTCGATTGCGTGCTGAGCGACTTTCTCAAGAAAACGGAATCAGAACTCACAGTCGTGATCGATCGCGGCGGGAACGTGATTTCGCAATGTGGCGATATGGACGCGATGGACGTTACAGTCATCGCTGCGCTGGCCGCCGGCTCATTCGCCGCGACACGCGAGCTCGCGCGCCGGATCGGCGAAGTGGAATTCAACGCGCTTTATCATCAAGGCAACGGCAGTCACATGTTCATGAACTCGGTCGATGATGAGACAATCATGATCACGGTGTTCGGCACCCGCACGACCGTCGGCCTAGTTCGCTTTTATTCGACCGCGACCGCGCAGAATGTCGCGAACGTTTTGAAATTGCTTCGTCGCAGCTCGCACGGATTGAAGTTCGACGCCAAAGACATCACCGCGTCACCCGTGTTCGCCGATCATTCGTAGTCGCAAGCTCGCGATTACCACTTCCTCTTCCGCTTAGTGTGATGATCTAGGTCTGCTCGCGTTGAGCACGATCAGGAGCCAGCATGATCAAGAGTAAGAGCGAGAGCGAGGGAGGCATCGGTTGGCTTTTCTTGTCACCGATTACTTTTCCTTAAACAGAAAAGGGACGGATCTTTCGATCCGCCCCCTCCCTGCCTACGAGCTTCTCCTAGCTCTTGTCTTGGGAAATCACTAGTGACCCGATGAATTTTGCGAGACGACCTCGTTCAGTTTGAAGATCGGCAAGAACATGGCGATGACGATGCCGCCCACGATCGCGCCCAGGAAGACGATCAACAGCGGCTCGCTCAATGAAGTAAGTGCGTCGAGCATCGCTTCGATTTCTTCGTCCCAGAAATCGGCCATTTTCTCGAGCATGTTGTCGATCTTACCAGTGGCTTCGCCGGCCGAAACCATTCGCAGAAGCATCGGGGGGAAGATTGCCTTCTTCGACATCGCGACCGACAGGTTGTCCCCTTTCTCCACATCTTGGGAGACGGACTTGATGCTTTCCTCGATGACGTGATTGCCGGCCGAACCGCCGACGATATCGAGCACTTCCAAGATTGGAACACCGCTGCGGATCAGCTGGGCGAAGGTGCGCGCAAACCGCGACATGCAAATCTTGTGCACGAGCGGGCCGAAGACCGGGAGTTTCAGTTTCCAACGGTCCCAAAGTTGTTTGCCGCGCGTCGAATTGAGAAAGGTGCGAATCCCGAAGAAGAGCGCACCGATTCCGAGCAGCAGAAAATACCATTCACCGCGGACAAAATCGCTGACGTCGATCAGGAACTGCGTCGGCGCCGGCAGTTTCGCGCCGAAATCCTTGAAGATTTCGCCGAAGATCGGCACCACGCGAACGATCAGGAAGGTGGTAATCGCGAACGCGATACAGACGACAATCACCGGATAGGTCATGGCCGATTTAACCTTATTGCGCAAACGAGCACTCGCTTCGAGGAACCCGGCGAGTCGCTCTAAAATCTCTGCGAGCAAACCGCCGCTTTCACCCGCCTTCACCATGCTTACGTAGAGGCGATTAAAAACGCGCGGATGTTTGGCGATTGATTCGTTAAATGTTTCACCGCCTTGAACACGCGTGGTTACATCGCTGACCACGTGACGCAGACTGCGCTGCCGTTTGGGATCGCACTGATCGTAAAGGGCGGTCAAACCCTGGACGAGCGAAATGCCGGCCTCGATCATGGTTGCGAGCTGACGGGTAAAGAGAACCAAATCGGTCTCTTTGACTTTAAATTTCCGTTTCCGGGTTTTGCCGGCGACCGCTTTCTTTTGGAGAGAAAGCACCATGAGACCGCGGCTCATGAGACTGGTAACGGCGTTATCTTCGTTTAAGGCGTCTTGAATGCCGGAGACGATGCGGCCGGAGGCGTCTCTAGCTTGGTAGGCATAGGTTATCATTGTTGTAATTTCCATAATGACTAAAGCACCTACAGTGCCACCGCTTGCCTAACCGCCTCTTTCCAGGCACTCTGCCCACGTGTCCAGCGTTGAAATCCACCAGATTTCCCGCCAAATTTCCGTCTGGCAACGCTACGATCCGGCCCTCAAAGCGGACCTTTTTTCCACTGCTCTTCTGACTGACATCGGCCTCTACCTTGTCGATCCAATTCCGTTGCCGCCGGACGAGGTTCGCGCGCTGGGGGGCGAACGGGAGATCGCCGGAATTGTCGTTACCAATGCCAATCACGCTCGATCGGCGGCGCAACATTCTAAGACATTTGCCGCGCCGATTTTCGCCCATCGCGACACGTTCCCCGAATTGGATGCCAGCGAGCTGAAGGAAATAAAGGACGGCAGCGTGCTTCGGGGCGAACTCGAGATCATTGAAATTCCGGGCGCGGCTGCGGGGGAAATTGCGATTTACGCTGCGGCAGACGGTGGCACGATCATCTTTGGCGACGCCTTGATTAACTTTGAGCCTTACGGCTTCACGTTTCTGCCGGGGAAATATTGCCAGGGTGAAAAACAAATGCGCGTCTCGCTTCGAAAGCTCCTCGAACATCCCGCCGAGCGGCTGCTTTTTGCCCACGGCATGCCGATCTTGAAGGAAGCAACTGCTCGTTTGCGGGGATTACTGGAAGAATGACTGCGCAAGATCGACATCTTCGAGACGGGCCCGCGCTTGCAAGCGCCCTGAGCCGCTTTCTTCGGCTCATCCGCTTCTCGCATACGGTTTTTGCGTTGCCGTTTGCGTTCGGCGCGCTCGTCGTCGCGGCAGATGGATGGCCATCATGGCGAACAATCCTTCTTGTCTTGCTCTGCATGATTTCGGCGCGCACCGCCGCCATGCTGTTCAATCGATGGATCGATTGGTCGCTCGATCAACGCAATCCGCGCACCGCTTCCCGGCATTTGCTGCTCTCAAAAAGCGCTGTCGGCGGTGCGGTGATTGTTAGCTCCGCGATCTTTCTGCTAGCGGCTTCGGCAATAAATCACCTGGCATTTGTGCTTTCTCCCGTCGCGCTCGCGATTGTTTTTTTCTACTCACTGACCAAGCGCTTCACGGCCGCAACACATTTTTTCCTCGGGCTCGCGCTCGCCGTTTCTCCCATCGGAGCCTGGATCGCGCAACGCGGCGATGTCGATCTTCCGCCGTTAGTTCTCGCGATCGGTGTCGTCTGTTGGGTCGCAGGCTTCGATTTAATTTATGCCACGCAGGATTTTGAATTCGATCGACGCGAAGGCATTCATTCCCTCGTCGTGAAATTGGGAATTCCGCGAACGCTTCAGGTCGCCCAGTTGCTTCACGCGATCATACTCGTGGCATTGGTGACGTTTGGCGTTCTCGCGCATCTCGGACTGATTTACTTTTACGCGATGCCGATCGTTGCCGCGGCGCTGATCTTCGAGCACCGCAGTGCCAAAGCGCTGGACGTCGCTGCGACTAATCGCGCGTTTTTTCAGACCAACGCGTTCGTCAGTGTGCTCTTTTTGGGTGCCGTGTGTCTCGATCGCATGATTTGACCGCCAGTCCGGCTCGGACTTCACATTGCATTTAACATTGCGACGCGTTTTTCATGACGGCCGCCCTCGAATGGCGTCTCGAGCCAAATCCGCACAATCTTCAGCGCGAGATCTTCGGGGATCATGCGCTCGCCCATGGAAAGCACGTTCGCGTCGTTGTGCTGACGCGAAAGGCGCGCGCTTTCTTCGTTCCAACACAGCGCGCAGCGCACGCCGTGAACTTTGTTCGCCGTCATCGCTTCGCCGTTGCCCGACCCGCCGAACACAATGCCGCGCTCGCATTCGCCGCGCGCAACTGCTTCCGCCGCGGGACGAATGAAAACTGGATAATCGACCGACTCTTCACTGAAAGTTCCGAAATCTTTCACTTCATGGCCGAGCGAAGTGAGCAGTTCCTTCACTTTTTCTTTGTAACGAAAACCGGCGTGATCCGTGCCCAGGGAAATCTTCATTCGTGTTCGTTAATCCAGCGTCGCCACAGTTGTCGATGTCGATTTTAGCCGCCGTGTAATTTCGCGAGCTGATTCCAGATCTCGCGTTCGCGCTCGGATAATTTTTTTGGAATCTGAATCTGCGTGACGACGTAAAGATCGCCGCGGGTGCCGGACGCGCTGGGCAGACCGCGTTCTCTCAATCGAAACCGCTGACCGCCTTGCGTTCCAGCCGGGACTTTCAATTTCACACTGCCTTCCAGCGTAGGCAGTTTGAGCTCTGCGCCAAGCGCCGCCTGCGAGGGTGCGATTTTGACTTCGTGAATCAGATCGCTGCCTTCAACCGAAAAATCCGGATGCTTCGCGAGACGCACGCGCAGAAAAAGATCGCCGCTTTTTCCGCCGCGCGCGCCGGCTTCGCCCTCGCCGGCCAAACGAATCCGCTGACCTTCGTGGACGCCGCGCGGAATTTTCACCTGATACTTTTCGACTTTATTCGAGCCGCCGCGGCGAAGTGACACGGTCCTGGTGGATCCGTTCAGCGCCTCTTCCAACGTCACGAGAATGTCCGCTTCCACATCCGCGCCGCGTTCGGAGGTTGCTTCGCGCCCCCCGAATCCTCCGAAGGCCGAGCGTCCGCGACCTCCGCCGAAAAACGCTTCGAAGAAATCGCTGAAGCCGGTTCCGCCGAATTCAAATTCGACGCCGCCACCGCCATCGCCGCCCCATTGATGAAATCCGCCACCGGGCTGTTGTTGTCCCCATCCGGGCGGCGGTTGAAATCCGCCGGGCTGATTCCAATTCGCGCCTAGCTGATCGTACTTCTTGCGCTTCTCGGGATCGCTCAGAACTTCGTAGGCTTCATTGATCTGTTTAAATTTTTCTTCCGCCGCTTTTTTATCTTTCGCGACGTCGGGATGATGTTTTCGCGCGAGTTTGCGGAACGCGCTCTTGATTTCATCGTCCGTTGCCGTCTTCGAAACGCCGAGGGTGTCGTAATAATCTCGAAACTGCACTGCCATCGTGCTCTCAACCTTGTGCGGCCGATCGGTTCGCGCAACCTTCTCTCGGCATGCACGACGTCGGAAAATTCTTGATGATCATCGGCGCGGTCGTCCTTGTGCTTGGATTCATTTTGTGGAGCGGCTTTGCTCCGAAATGGCTTGGGCGGTTGCCGGGCGATATTCGAATCGAGCGCGAGCACGGCGCGTTTTATTTCCCGATCGTGACCTGCATCATCATCAGCATCGCGTTGAGTTTGTTGATGTCGATCTTTCGGCGGTGATGCCGCCATCTGTGAAACAGGTCGCATTGGATCGACATGTCGCGCGACTGCTGCGATGCCGGCGTTGCCCGCGCATGCAATCCACACCGGTTTCCGGAGGCGCGGTCGTCAGCGATGTGATGATCATTGGCCAAGCGCCGGGTCCCCGCGAACCAACACTGAAACGACCCTTTGCGCACACCGCCGGCCAGACATTGTTTCGTTGGCTCGAAGAATTTTGCGGGATGAACGAAGCCGCGGTTCGCGCGAAAATTTATTTCGCGGCGGTGTGCCGCTGTTTTCCAGGCAAAGCGCCTGGCGGCACGGATCGCGTCCCGGCTCCGGATGAAATCCTAAATTGCGCGCCGTGGATGAATGCCGAGATCGATATTTTGAAGCCGCGCCTGATTATTCCAGTCGGACGACTGGCGATCCTGCAATTCATCGATTGCGAGAAGCTGGATAAAGTGATCGGGCAAAAGTTTCGAGCCCGGCGCGCGGAACACGATTTCGATTTAATCCCGCTCCCGCATCCATCGGGCGCGTCGCCCTGGCACAAAATTCCCCCGGGAAAAGAGCTTCTTGAGCGAATACGGCAGATTCATTTTCTTTGATGACCTCACAGGTACCAACGCGCGCTCAGATTCCAGATTCGGACAAGTGGGACTTGTCGCATCTTTTCGCCAACGTCGACAAATGGAAGGAAGACTTCCGCTGGATCGAGCAAACCTATCCGCGAATCAAACAGTGGAAGGGTAAACTGGGCGCGTCGGCGAAAAATCTCGCCGAATGTTTGGAATTCGAGAAAACCCTCGATCTTAAAATCGAGCGGCTCTACCACTTCGCGTCACTTCAGCTCGCCGAGGACAGCGCGAACACTGAATA
>QHOZ01000175.1:0-7489 GCA_003219495.1 Verrucomicrobiota bacterium
GCTGCTGATGATCGTGCCGAAGCGATCGCGATTTACTTTTTCGAGGTCGAGACCGCTGTCCTTGATCGACATTTTGGCGGCGCCCATCGCGAGCTGCACAAAACGATCGGTGCGGCGTACGTCCTTCGGATTATTGAAGAATGCTTTCGGATCGTAATTGCGAACTTCGCCGGCAATTTTCGTGTCGTACTGACTGACATCCATCGCCGTGATGTGACCGATGCCGCTCTTACCTTCCTTGAGCGCGCTCCAAAACGTCTCGACGTCGTTACCGACCGGCGAGACGACGCCCATCCCTGTGATTACGACTCTGCGGTCCTTATTCATGCGTGAATCGCTAAGTAATCAGCGCGTTCCCATGCCGACGCTCTGCACCGTTTGGAAAAGCTTGCCTTCGGTTTTGATTGACGGCGCGATGATGATTTCAGTCTGCTGAAACTCCGCGAGGTCTTTTGCGCCGACGTTGCCCATACAAGTGGTGATCGCACCGACGAGATTTTGGCTACCGTCATCGACTTCGGCGGGGCCGAACAGGATTTGCTTCAACGATCCGGTGGTTCCGACTTTAATGCGCGTGCCGCGCGGAAGATTCACGTGCGGAGTCGCCATTCCCCAGTGATAACCGCCGCCGGGGGATTCCTGCGCGCGCGCGAACGCGCTGCCGACCATGACGGCGTCGGCGCCGCATGCGAGCGCTTTGCAAACATCGCCGCCTTTACTCATGCCGCCGTCGGTGATGATTGGAACGTAACGCGAAGTTTTTTTGAAATAAGCGTCGCGCGCCGCGGCGCAATCGACCGTGGCCGTTACTTGCGGCACGCCGAGACCAAGCACGCCGCGTGAAGTGCACGCCGCGCCCGGGCCGACACCGACTAACACACCGGCGGGACCGCATTCCATAACTTCCAAAGTCACGTCATAACCAACGGTGTTGCCGACAATGACCGGGATGCGCATGTCCGCGCAAAATTTCGTGAGATCGAGCGATTTGTATTCGCTCGAGATGTGCCGCGCGGTGGAAACGGTGCTCTGAACGACGTAAAGGTCCGCGCCCGCTTCCTGCGCAATCGGGCCGAACTCGGCGGCGCGTTGAGGAATCGAACTGACCGCGGCAATTCCGCCTTCGTCCTTAATTTGTTTCACGCGGGCGGCGATCAAGTCCGGATGCACCGGCTCCTGATAAATGCGCTGCAACAAAGAAGTGACCTCCGACTTGTCGGTATCGACAACTTTTTGGAGAACTTCCTGCGGATTCTTGTAGCGGGTCTGCACGCCTTCGAGATTCAAAACGGCGAGACCGCCGAGTTTGCTCATCGCGACCGCGAACTTCACATCGACCACGCCATCCATTGCGCTGGCGAGGATCGGGATTTTCAAAGCAAGCGGTCCAGAGTTCCTGCGCGGAATGCGAAAGGTAATGTCCACTTCGTTCGGGTTGATCGTGACTCGACCCGGCACGAGCGCGATCTTGTCGAACCCGTAGGTGACGCGCGCTTTTCGATTTCGGCCAATCCACATTCCCATAATTAAATCTGCTCCAATCTAAATCTTTCGTTCAAGCTGCCGCAACGCGGGCAGCGTGGAAGCAATGCGTCGGTTCGATCTTCAAATTCGAACGCGCAGATAACGCAACGTAACCGGTAGCGCAATGCGCGCCGCTCACGCCGACGCCGGTTCCACTCACCTACTATCCAGAGAAGGAAAATGGTGGCAAGGGAAAGCAGCAGATAAATTGTGACCAGCGCGGCCAGGCTGACGCGAATCACGGCGCGCGCGGAGTTGGTTGTTCAGACGCAGCGGCGACGTCGTTGCCCCACTCGATCGTCGCGATTCCCCAAGCGAGATCCTCGATCGCGTTCGACGGCGAGGTTGTCGCTTTCGTTCCAAAACGGCAAAGCGCGAGATGCTTTCTCGCTTGTGCGTCGAGGGCCGCGTCGCCGGACGAATTCAACGCAAAACAATAACGAACCACGCCGTGCGAATCTACGCCGATCCGAAACTGCGCGTTTTCCGGAGCATCCTTGCCGGAAGCTTGGAACTTTATTGGGGCAAAGGCGGGCTGACCGAGACGCTCGAATTCGCGCGGGAACAAAACTGTTGTCGCGACGGTGCCTCTTGCTTTTGGCGCAACGCGCGAGCTTGTGCGCATGGGACCGGCGGGTTCCGCGCTCGGAATTCGAAGATCGACCGTCATCGGCGGCGCGGCCTGCAACATCGGTTGAACCGACGAATAAGATGGAACGTGCTGAATCTTGCCAACCAGAAAACGCCGCGCATCGGACGGTCGTCGCGTCGTGGTGACCAGCGCCGGATCTTCCGCATCCGCCCAACTCACGAGACGGGCGCCCTCTTCGGTATTTGCATCAATGAGATTGATCCGTTGCGGCACGGGCGTCAGCGAAACGGTCGGCGGATAAACAATTTGAAATAAATAAAAACAGAAGATGTGTGCGACGATTGAGCCGATGAGAAAACCGGTAAAGGCGAGATTGCGCCGGCGAGGCGCGTCCCAATTGAAAAGCAACGGAACAACGGTCGAACTCATTTGGGAGGAGCGGAGCCGGCGAGCGAGACGGACGAAATGCCGTGTTGAAGCGCGGCATTCGTCACGGCAACGACCAATTCATACGGAGTTTGTTTGTCCGCCTTGATGATGATCGACCGGTTTTCGCGCCGCGCCTGTTCGAGCAAGCGACCGAGCCGATCGAGCGTCACTTTTTGGTCGCGGAAATAAATCGCGGGACTTTCGCCGGCAGTGATGCTGATCACTTGCTGGTTCTGCTGCGCGCCGAGAAGGAACGGCGAGGCCGGCGCGGAAACGGCAATACCCGGCTGCAACACGAAGTTCGAGCTCAGGAGCAGAAAAAAGATCAGGAGAAAAACGACGTCGACGAGCGGGAAAACGACGAGCCAGCCAAAATTGTATTCCTTTGTCCGGCTCAGTTTCATGCCGAAAAGCGAGATGTCGATCTAATGATCGCGACGAGCTTCTCGAGAACCTGGCAAAGTTTCGGGTGATTGTTGGAAACTGATGATGCCGCTCAACGCTTCGCTGTCTTTGAGCAAGTGCACGATCTCAATTCCGGCGCGCTCCATTTCGTGGAGCATCGCGTTCACGCGAGATGAAAGATAGCTGTAGGCGACAAACGTTGGCGCAGCGACGACCAGCCCGGCCGCGGTCGTGAGCAAGCTCTTGTAGATACCGCCCGAAAGTTCGGTCACCGTCGCATACCCGCCATGCGATGCGATTGCTCCGAAGGCGTCGATCATTCCCGCAACCGTTCCGAGCAAACCAAGCAGCGGAGCGAGAAAGGCGAGTGTCGCGAGCACGCCGAGGAATCTTTCAAGCTTGGGAACTTCGAGTTGTCCCGCTTCCTGCACCACCTCCCGCAATTCCGAGCGCGCCATATCATGGCGCAGCAGAGCGGCATGAATCACGCGCGCGACCGGACCCGGCGTGCCGGCCGATTCGTGCAACGCTTCCGCGAAATTGCGCCGCTGAATCAGGTTCGAAAGTCCCTTCAAGAATTCGCCGACGTGAATGGTCGCGCGGTGCAGATAAAAGAATCGCTCCAGAAAAACCGCCACCGCGATAATGCTGCAGGCCAGAATCGGCCACATCAGCAACCCGCCCTTTTGGATATAATCAATCATGGGGGCAACCTTCTTAGCCCCATTCGGCGGCCGAGGCAAGTCGCACCAACTTCAGCGCCCAAAGGTGTTACGACGCTTCGAGGAAGGCGTGGGCGCCGGTGAAGCCGTGCCGGAGATCTCGAACACGGAGAAACCGATCTGTTTGCCCGCGGCATCCTATTTATAGAGGGTCCGATTGACGTCGCTGTCGCCCTTGTCCAAGCGCGTTTCCTCTTCGAGCCGGCCGGCGGCATCATATTTATATAGGGTCTTGAAGAGAAACTTATCGTCGGGTCCATAGACGATCCCACTCTCGAAGCGGCCGTTGTTGTCCACCTTGTAAGCAACTTTCCCCCGCGCTTTGCCGTCGGAGTCGGCCGTGGTCGCAATCGCTTCATGCTTAGCGTTGTCATACTGATAGGTCGTGCGCGAACCGTCCGCATTCACGGTGACGGTGATGCGGATTGTGTCGTCGCTTGATTGGGCGAGGAGCGAAAAGGCGCGCGCGGCGTGCGCGAATAGCACGAGTAATAAACAACAACGGAGCAGCATCGGGTTGATTTTAGATCGGTCCCGGGAGGCAAAGAAGGGAATAAATAATTATTGACGCTTGGCATGGAAGGTGGTTAAAAGTGGGGAAAAGTGGGTTAGAATGGCAAACATCTCCACCCGCCAATGCAACAGCCTGAACAACGCTTCTACGCCGGCGAATTTCGTCACGCCCTCGACGAGAAAAACCGAATCACTATTCCCTCACGCTGGCGCCGTGATGAGCCCGAAGAATTCATCATTCTTCCGGAAGCGACTCACCAGTTTCTTTTGGTCATGTCGCCTGAAGAATTTTCTCGCATGAGCGCCGCCGCCGAAGCCGATCCGAATGTTTCCGCGCGCGATCGGCGCGTTTTTTTTCGTCAACTTCACGCGCGCGCCGAGCATGGCTCGATCGACAAACAAGGCCGGCTCGTGCTGCCGGTCGATCTTTGCAAAAAGGTCGGACTCAAAGGCGAAGTCGTGCTCGTTGGCGGCAGCGGGCGTTTTGAAATTTGGAATCGGGAGAAACGGAAAAAGGCGCACGAGGAAGAAACGCCGACTTACCAACACGTCGCGAACGTCATCGGCTTGTGATTAATCCGCATATGAACGCATTATTATTTGAGCGCCCGGTTTGGTTCGCCACCGGTCCGCTCGTTTTGGAAGAGGAGCCGCAGGAAATGGAAGATTTCACTTACCATCGTCCGGTGTTGGCCGCGGAAGCGGTGGAATTACTCGCGCCGCATCCCGGCTCGCTCGTTGTCGACGGCACCGTTGGCGGCGGCGGACACACCGAAGCGATTTTGAAAACCGGCGCCGACGTTCTCGGGCTCGATCAAGACCTGGACGCAATCGCCGAAGCGCGCGAAGCCCTCGCGCCCTACGGTGGACGGGTCACGCTTCATCAAGCCAACTTTCGCGAGGTCGACAAGATTCTCGATCAGCTCGGCGTTAAGAAAATCGGCGGCGCGCTGCTCGACATCGGCGTCTCATCGCGCCAACTCGAAAACGCTTCACGCGGATTCAGCATGATGCGCAACGGTCCACTCGATATGCGCATGGATCCAAGATCGACAATGAACGCCGCGCACATCGTCAATAACTATAGCGACGAAGAACTCACTCGAATATTTCGCGATCTCGGCGAAGAGCCTGCCGCCCGTCGGATCGCCTCTTTAATAGTGAAGATGCGTAAAGACGCGCCCTTCACCGAAACGTTACAGCTCGCCAAGGCGATCGAGAAAGTCGTCGGTCGTCACGGCCGGCGTCATCCCGCGACGCAGATCTTTCAGGCGTTGCGCATGGAAGTAAACGACGAGCTCAGCGCGCTCGAGCAAGGTCTGCGCGCCTTGACGAAGCGACTCGAAATCGGTGCGCGAATCGCAGTCATTTCGTTCCATTCACTCGAGGATCGCATCGTGAAAAACTTTATTCGCGATCACAGCCGCGAGTGGATCGACAAACCCGAGTGGCCGGAGCCGCGCCGGAATCCCGAATACGATTTGCGCCCGATCACGGACAAACCAATCGAGCCCGGTGAAAACGAGCGCCGCACAAATCCGCGCTCGCGAAGCGCGAAATTGCGCGTGGCGGAGAAAATCACATGAGCCGTTCGCGACGAAACTGGAATGAAGTGAACGCCGCCTCGCTGGCACGCTGGATTGTCCTCACCGGATTCCTCGCCCTGACCGGTCTCTGTTACGTTTATCTCACGCTGCAGCTTTACCATCTCGGCGATCGCAAAAAGGCGCTCGAGAACGAAGTCGCGAACTTGAAAGCGCAGAACGAAGTCGCGAGCGCGCAAATCGCCGCCCTCACCTCGCGCTCGGCGCTGCAACGCCGCTTGAAAGAAGGTTATTTGAAAATGATCCCCATCGCCGAGCACAACATCGTTCGGATGACATTGCCCGCGCGCAATTCGGAGGATCAAGTCCAGCCAGTTTCCAATCAGCGAGTTGTGAGATGAAATGGAACAGCCGAACACGATGCGCCACCATCTGCCTCGGCTTCGTTCTGCTCTTCAGCGCTTTTTCGTTTCGCTTGATCTATCTTCAGATGATCAAGCACGACCAGTACGCGGGACTCGCGGCTGAGAAGCACGTCATCAAGCAGCCGATCTTCGCCGAGCGCGGAATCATTCTCGACGCGAACAACGAACTTCTCGCCCACAACGTTCCGGTCGAGACTGTCGAGGCCGACGCCAGCCGTTTGACTGACGTCGATGCGACTGTCGATCTTGTCAGCGCGGAGTTGCAGCTCCCGCGCAGCGAGGTTTCGGAAAAACTTCACACCGATCGGCGATACATCGTGCTCAAGCGCGAGGTCGCCAAAGTGAATTCCGATTCGCTTCGCCAAAAACTGCGCGCGAAAAACTTGCGCGGAATTTATTTCGAGCAGGACGCGACTCGGATTTACCCGAACGGCGCGATGCTTTGTCACGTGATCGGCTTCACCGACTTCGATCACAAAGGAATTCAAGGCGTTGAAGGTTCACTCGATGAATATCTGCGCGGGCAGGATGGATATCGCTACATCGAACACAATCGCGCCGGTCAGGAGATTGTGCTCTATCGCGGCCAGGAACGCGCGTCGCGCAACGGCTATCAGGTCCACCTCACGGTCGATCTGAATTTGCAAAACATTGTCGAGAACGAGATCGACGCCGCGATGCGCCAATATCTGCCGAAGAAAGCGACGATCATTTTAATGCGGCCGCAGACCGGCGAAATCCTCGCAATGGCGAATCGGCCGGCTTTCGATCTCAATCAACGTTCCGACGCGAAACCGGAGCAAATGAAGAACCGCGCGATCTGCGACATGATGGAGCCGGGATCGACATTCAAAATCGTCGCCGCGGCCGCCGCGCTGAATGAGCACAAGTTCGGCCTCGATTCCTACATCTTTTGCGAGAACGGAATTTGGAATTATGGCGGCACTCCGCTCCACGACCACGCCGCGTTCAGCGATCTCAGCGTGAAAGATATTCTCATTAAATCGAGCAACATCGGCGCCGCGAAAATGGCGGTCACGCTCGGGGATCAGAAATTTTACGAATACATTCGGCGTTTCGGCTTCGGCGAACGCACGGGAGTGGAACTTCCCGGCGAAATCCCCGGACTCATCCGTTCGCCGAATTCGTGGAGCAAAATTTCGATTACGCACATTCCGATGGGTCATGAGATCGGCGTGACACCGCTGCAAATGGCGACCGCAATGTGCACGATCGCAAACGGCGGGAAATTAATGACGCCGCGCATCGTGAAATCGATCACGACCGCGGATGGGAAAGCGGTCAGCACATTGAAACCGATCGTGTTGCGCCAGG
>QHOZ01000175.1:7592-10121 GCA_003219495.1 Verrucomicrobiota bacterium
CAGGTCATCTCCCCGCAAACCGCGACTCAAATCGGCACCGCGTTGCGTGGCGTCGTGAGCGATCGCGGAACGGCCGCCGCCGCCGCGGTTCCGGGATTTACGATTGCCGGCAAAACCGGCACCGCGCAAAAAGTTGGACCGCACGGTGGTTACGAAAAAGGAAAAGAAGTTGTTTCCTTCTGCGGCTATTTGCCGGCGGACAATCCGCAATTTGTCGGACTGGTTGTGCTCGACGACGCCCAAACCAAACCCGAACAAAATTATGGCGGCACCGTAGCCGGTCCGATTTTTTCACGCATCGCCGAAAAGGCGGCGCGTTATCTCGATCTTGAGCCGCATGAGGAAATCCGCAAAGCCACCCCGGTCGAGCGAGTTGCCTTAACCAATTCTTCGCGCCATTGACTCCTTGGCCTAAAAATGGCGGAACCTCATGCAGCTCAAAAATCTTCTCGCCACACTTCCCGTTCGCGAAATCATCGGCTCAGTTGATCGCGCGGTGGAAAGCATCGCGTATGACTCGCGCCGTGTGCAGAGGAATGGGCTATTCGTGGCATTGCGGGGCGAAAAAAGCGATGGTCACGACTTCGTCGATCAGGCCGTCGAAAAAGGCGCCACGGTGATCGTCGCCGAGCGCGCCGAGAAAAATCCCCGCGCCACGTGCGTCGTTGTCGAGAACACGCGCACGGCAATGGCCGATCTGGCCGCGCGTTTTTACAATTATCCCGCGCGCAAACTCAAACTCGCAGGCGTCACCGGCACGAATGGCAAAACGACGACGACGTTTTTGATCAAGCACATTTGCGAGAAAGCGGGAATGCGCACTGGCTTGCTCGGAACGGTTCGCTACGAAATCGGCGAACGCGTTTTACCCGCCGCGCGCACGACTCCCGAATCGCTGGATCTTCAGGAATTGCTCGCGCAAATCCGGGATGCAGGCTGCAAAGCCGTCGCGATGGAAGTTTCATCGCACGCATTGGCGCAGGATCGCGTTCGCGATCTCGAATGGGAGGTCGCCGTTTTCACCAATCTCACCCAGGACCATCTCGATTTTCACGGGACGATGGAAAATTATTTCGAAGCCAAAGCGAAACTGTTCGAGCAGCTCGCGCGGCAGGAGAAAAAGAAAAAACCGGTCGCGGTCATTAACATCGATGATCGCTACGGGCAGAAACTGATCGCCAGGCTCGACAATAAGGTTTCCGTCGTCACGTTCGGCACCGGCATCAAGGCCGACTTCCGCAGTTCGAATTATCGAATGGAGTTCGGCGGCACCTCCTATCAGCTCGACGCGCGCGGCAAAAGTTATCTCGTGCGTGTTCCATTGATCGGAAGATTCAACGTCGCCAATTCAGTCGCCGCGCTCGCGGCTGCGAACGCGCTCGGAATTAATTTACGCGACGCCGTCCTCAGTCTTGGAAAATCCCCGCAGGTACCCGGCCGTCTCGAAATGGTCCCGGCCAAGCGACAGTTTCAAGTCTTCGTCGATTACGCGCACACCCCCGACGCGCTCCTCAACGTTTTAAAAACTTCGCGCGAGCTCGCGCCGCGAAAACTAATCGTCGTCTTCGGCTGCGGTGGAGATCGTGACCGCGAGAAGCGGCCGCTGATGGGTGAAGTTGCCGATCAGAAGGCCGATTACGCCATTGTGACTTCGGATAATCCGCGCAAAGAAGATCCGGACAAAATTATCGCCGAGATCGAAAAAGGTTTTCGTGGCAGTCACTTCGAGAAAATCAGCGATCGCGCGGCGGCAATTTCACGCGCAATCGAATTGGCGCAACCGCGTGACATCGTGTTGATCGCAGGCAAAGGTCACGAAAATTATCAGGAGTTTGCCGATCACACCGTGCCGTTTGAAGACATTCAGGTGGCGCGCCGCGCGATCGAAAGCCACCCGGTGGAATTTGAATGAATTCGTTGTCGCTCTCACAAATTGACAATTTTGCAGGCGCGAAGCTCGAGAAAGGCGACGGCGCCGCTTCGATCGAAAGAATCAGCACCGATTCGCGAACTATTAGGAAGGGCGAGCTGTTCGTCGCTCTTCGTGGTGAAAATTTCGACGGCCACAAATTCATCGACGACGTCGCGAAAGCCGGCGCCGCGGGAGCCATTGTCGATCTCGATTGGAAAGGCAAAGCTCCGAAGAACTTCGCGATCATTCGCGGCCGGCACACGTTGCTCGCTTATCAGAACCTTGCTGCCAATTATCGGAAATCGTTGCCGATCAAAGTGCTCGGGATTACCGGAAGCAACGGCAAGACGAGCACAAAAGATTTTGCCGCGTCCGTGCTCGGCCGAAAATTTCGCGTCACGAAAACGCAGGGAAACTTCAACAATCATGTTGGATTGCCGCGAACGATCCTGGAAGCGAACTCGGATCACGAAATTGGCGTTTGGGAACTGGGGATGAATCATCCGGGCGAAATTGCGGCGCTCGCGAAGATTGCCGCGCCGAACGCGGCTATCGTCACGAATGTTGGCGTCGCGCACATCGAATTCATGGGATCGCGCGAAGCAATCGCGAAAGAG
>QHOZ01000023.1 GCA_003219495.1 Verrucomicrobiota bacterium
CGCCTTCATCATCACCATCGTCCGCGCTGTCGTCGGTCGCGTCTTCGCTTTCGTCATCCGGAGTCGCATCCAGGCTCTCGTCAGGGGAGGCGACTTCCTCGATGTTGTTTTCTTCAACGGCGACTTCGTTCCGCTCCGCTTCGCTCATGTCGAAGGATCCATTTTCGACGTAGGACGCTTGGCTGCTGATCTCCGGATCGGAGAGTCCATCGCTGACATCGACACCTTCGCCGTCGTCAACATCGACGCTCGTGTTGATCATTGCCCAATCGTAAGTGACGGAAGTTTCCCATTCCGATCGCGACGCGTCGGACACTTTTATGTGATCGACGAGCAGGAGATAATCGTTTCGCCACTCAGGATCGACATAGTACGAGTAACCGCGGATCAATCCGGCCTGCAGGTCGAGCGAATACAACGTCGCGATGTAAGCGTCGAGCGTCGCTGGTTCTTTCATGACGCGTTCGGCCTGTCTCCTTAACTCGGCCAGACCTTTTTCGAGCGCTTTGTCCTTCTTCGCTTCGCCTTCGAGCTTTTTGATTTTCGCGAGGAGGTCTTTTTGTTGCGCTTTGATTTTCTCAAACTGCGCCTTCTCCTTGTCCGTCAATTCGCCGCCGGCTTTCCTTCGTTGAGCTTCTTTAGAAAAATCGGTGCGCAACAAGGCGAGCGCCCGCCCGAGTTTTTTCCCGTTCTCGATGACGCTCTTGTTTTTCGAATCGGTCAGCTGCCAACCCACTTTCATCTGCTCTTCGGCTTCGCGGGCCCCGGCGATTCCTTTGAAGAAATCGTCCTTCTTCGCGGCCAGACCGGCTCCGGCGGTCATTAAGCTTTTCGCGACCGTTTGGAGCGATTGCCAGAACGGTTTGTTCTCCGCTTTCTTAGGATCGAGATCCTTGTCGGCACGCGCGCTCTTAATAATAGCGGCGGTGGCTTTGTTCGCGTCATCGAGGAGAGTCTTCGCGTCCGCTTTCCGGCCGCTCGGCTTCTCTTGAGTCGGCGCCGTAGATTCTTTGGAGCCGGCAGCACCGCGCGCGATTACAAACGCGCTAAGCGCGAAACAAAGCAGCACGCGAAGAAAATTCTTCAAGCGCATTCCGGTGTCGCAATTCCACTCCACGTGCGTCAATTGGCCGGCCGCAACAAGAACGTCGAACGGACCGCAGCGCCCGATCTTTGTCTCCGCGCCTTGCTTGGTCACAATGTAATGACCGGGCGGAACTGAAACTTTGAAGTGGCCTTGCTCGTCGGTGGTAAATTCTTCGGTCGCGCCGTTCGGCCCCTTCATCACAAAAGCGACGTTCGCCATCGGCTTCGAGTTTTCAATTCCTGGACGCGCGGGGCCGGGGTGGCTCGGAGACATTGTGATCCTGCCGTCCACACCGGTTTTCTCGGCAAATGGAGGCGTCGGAGTTGGCGCGGGCGACGATTGAGCAAAGCAAAAACCGGCAAGCGCGAAGAAAACGATTAAGCTAAAGCCTTTCAACATGCTGGTTCGACGCACTGAACCCATTAATTGTTTAAGAAAATGTTTGTCGATCGGATCAAAGTTTATGTTCAAGCCGGAAGCGGCGGACGCGGTTCCGTGAGTTTCCGGCGGGAGAAGTTCGTACCGAAAGGCGGGCCGGACGGCGGAGACGGCGGACGCGGCGGTGACGTGATTCTTCACGCGGATCGACACACCGACAATCTCTCCAATCTTTTCTACGAGCCTATCATCAAAGCAAAAAGCGGCGGAAACGGGATGGGGAAAAAAATGTACGGGCGCGCCGCGCCGAACAAGATCGTGAAAGTCCCCGTCGGCACCATTGTTTGGCCAACCAGTGATGGAAAAGAAGTGACCTCGAGCGAACCGATTGTCGATCTTACGCGCGACGGAGAAGAGTTTCTCCTGTGTGAAGGCGGCGCCGGCGGAAAAGGAAACGTTCATTTCAAGAGCTCCCGCAATCGCGCCCCGCGCGAATACACCGAAGGCGAAGAAGGCGAGCAGGGACATTTTCTTCTGGAACTGCGCACGATCGCTGACGCCGGACTGATTGGTTATCCGAACGCTGGGAAATCGACGTTGCTGCGAAAAATTTCCGCGGCCCGGCCGAAAGTTGCGGCGTATCCATTCACGACGCTGCATCCGATCATTGGCGTCGTTGAATTCTCCGAGTACAAGCGCGCGACGATCGCGGACATTCCAGGGTTGATCAAAGACGCGCACAAAGGTGTCGGTCTCGGTCACGAATTTCTGCGGCACATCACGCGTTGCCGGCTTTTCCTTTTTGTGGTCGACGTTGCCGGAAGCGAAGGCCGGAGTCCGATCGAGGACGTGCAGCAACTGCGAAAAGAGCTCGATCTCTACGATCCTTTGTTGTCGCAACGGCCGTGGTTGCTTGTCGCGAACAAAATGGATTTGCCCGCCGCGGAGGAAAATTTGGAAACGCTGCGCAAGAAATTTCCCAAGATCGACATCGTCGCGATTTCGGCGGGAAAGGGCGAAGGAATCGACGATCTAAAGATGAAATTGGCAGGGTGGCTCGGTGAATCTGGCGACTAAGACCAAAGTCCAAGATTTTTCCTCTCGCTCGCTTGTTATTCTCGCAAAATAGGCTTTGGTATCCGCGTCAAGATTCGCGGCTCGATTTCCGAGCGCGAGAGATCACGGGGCGGATGCCTGTGACCTTGGCGGAATATCAACATGCGCAACCGTTGTTTTTTGATGTCGATCCTGGCGCTGATGAGCAGCGCAATCTTTGCGACGCCGGCTTTTGCCGCGGAAGCGGGCGGTGAAGCTGCGCACGAAGGCGTGTCCTTAAAGCCGCAGATGCTCTTCGATTTCGGTCACGGCTTCGGAATTACCAATTCGATGCTGGTCACGTGGATCGTCGCGGCGGTGATCATCATCTTTGCGCAAATCGCGACGCGCCGCGTTCAACCAATCCCGAGCGGCGCGCAAAACTTTTGGGAATGGCTGGTGGAAGGGCTGCACGGTTTTCTGGAAAACATCATCGGCCGTGAGCTCGTGCGAAAAGGCTTTTGGTATTTCGCGACGATTTTCATTTTGATCCTGTTCGTGAACTGGTGCGGTTTGATTCCAGGCATCGGGACGGTTGGCTGGGGTCATTACGATCCAACCGGGAATTTTCATGTTGATCGGCCGTTGTTTCGCGGCGGCAACGCGGACCTCAACATGACCACGGCCATGGCTGCCATTTTCTTCGTGATGTGGTTTGTCTGGGCGATTCAGGCGAACGGCGTTGGCGGATTTCTAAAACATTTGTTCGGACGGACCGAAAGGCGAGACCACCGGGATCATCAGGATCCTGATGATTGTGATTTTCTTTGCCGTCGGCTGGCTGGAAGTGATTTCCATCTTGTTTCGGCCGATCGCGCTGAGCTTTCGATTGTTTGGTAATATTTACGCCGGCGAAAGCATTCTCGAAGCTATGTCGACGATGGTTCCGCTATTGTCGCCGATCCTGCCGATTCCATTTTATTTTCTCGAGGTGCTCGTGGGATTTGTGCAGGCGCTCGTTTTCATGCTCTTGACCGCGGTTTTTACAATGCTCATTGCCGAACACCAGGAGGGACCCGAACACGCGCATTAAAATTTCAGCGACTTCAAAGTGAAGTCGCATAAACCAACCAAGAAAAAAATATGATGTTACCAATATTAGCAGAACTGGGCGGAAGCATTCACGTCGGCCTTGCCGCGATGGGTGTAGGAATCGGAATCGGATTGACCGGAATGGGAATGACAAGCGCGGTGGGACGCAATCCCGGCGCCTTCACCCAAGTGCTCGTGCACGGCATTCTCGCAATCGCGTTGACCGAGGCGATCGTGTTCTACGCGTTGTATCTCGTTCACTAATTTCGGACGGAGGCAATCGAGCCCGGCTCGAAATTTAATCCATGACTCTGATCATTGCGGCCACTAGCGGAGGCGTGACAGACATGTTGCGCGAGACCGCGGACACGTTCGGCTGGAATTGGAAACTTTTCCTGTCGCAAATCATTAGCTTCTGCATCGTCGCGTTTTTATTGCGACGCTTTGCTTACAAACCGATCCTCGCCATTCTCGAAGATCGCCGGCGAAAGATTGAAGAAGGACAATTGAATGCGGAGAAAATCCGCAAGGAATTGGCCGAAGCGGAGAAGCGTTATCAGGAAATTGTCGACAAGGGGAACACGGAAGCGCAACGCATGATCGACGAAGCGCGAAACAGCGCGGCGCAATTATCTGAACGCAAACAGCAGGAGGCGATCACCTCGGCGGAGCAAATTGTTGCGAAGGCGAAAGAGGCTGCGGCGCTCGAGCACGAACGTCAAATGCAGTCATTGAAACGCGAGCTCGGCCGGCTTGTTGTCGATACGACGGCGAAAGTCACCGGCAAAGTGCTGACGCAAGAAGATCAAAAACGTTTGCAGGAGGAAGCCGCGCGCCAGGTTGCCTGATGAAGATCAATAAGGAAATTCGACAACTTTCTCGCGGAATGTTGCGCGCCAGTTTTACTGACGGCCAGCTCGATCGCGGCAAAATTGAGTCGATCGTTGAATCATTGATCAACAAACGCCCGCGCCATTATGTCGACACTCTCCAACTTTATCGACGTTTGCTTCGGCTCGAGATCGAGAAGCGGCATGCGAAAATCGAGAGCGCAACGCAACTCGCGCCCGATGCGGCAGTCGCAATCATCGACCGGCTGAAGAGAAAATTCGGCGCGGAGCTGACGAGCGAGTTCATTGTCGATCCGACATTACTCGGCGGCGTGCGCGTGCGGGTCGGCAGTGACGTTTGGGACGGAACTTTGCGCAATCGATTGCAACGGCTTGAACAAGAACTTTAAACAGAAAAAATTATGAGCAGCATTCTTGAAGAAATTGAAACGAAAATCGCGGGCCTGAAAACCTCGACCACGAAAAGCAATGTCGGCGTGGTCCGCGAAACCGGTGACGGCGTCGCGCGCGTTGAAGAAACGGAAGTCGGCGCGATTTTGCTCGGCGACACAAACAAGGTCGCCGAAGGGGATGAAGCAAAAACAACCGGCCGATTGCTTTCGGTGCCGGTTGGCAAAGGTTTGTTAGGCCGCGTCGTCAACACGCTCGGTCAGCCGCTCGACGACAAAGGACCAATCAAAAGCGAAACATCTTATCCGCTCGAAAAGATTGCGCCGGGCGTCATCAAACGGAAAAGCGTCAGCCAACCGGTGCAGACCGGCATCATGGCAATCGATGCGATGATTCCGATCGGCCGCGGTCAACGCGAGCTCATCATCGGCGATCGTGCGACGGGCAAATCGACGATCGCGATCGACACGATCATCAGTCAGGCGCGCTTGAACAAAGCGGCCGAAGACCAAGGCATCAAAGATTATCGTCCGCTCTATTGCATTTACGTCGCGATCGGCCAGAAAAACTCGAACGTCGCGCGTGCGCTCGATATTTTGGAACGCGAAGGCGCGATGCCGTACACGACGATCATTTCCGCGCCGGCCTCTGACACTGCGACCAACCAATACTTGGCACCGTTCGCCGGCGCATCGATGGGCGAGTGGTTCATGGATAATGGAATGGACGCGCTCATTATTTATGATGACTTGTCCAAGCACGCAGTCGCCTATCGGCAGGTTTCGCTCGTTTTGAAACGACCGTCTGGCCGCGAAGCTTATCCGGGTGACGTGTTTTATCTCCACTCGCGGTTGCTCGAACGCGCAGCGCGCGTGAGCGACGAATTTGGCGGCGGATCGTTGACCGCTTTGCCCATTATCGAAACGCAAGCGGGCGACGTCTCGGCGTACATTCCGACGAACGTGATTTCGATCACCGACGGTCAGATTTATCTCGAAACCGATTTGTTCTACCAAGGTGTGCGTCCCGCGATCTCGGTCGGTCTGTCGGTGAGTCGCGTCGGTTCGGCTGCGCAGATCAAAGCGATCAAGCAAGTCGCCGGCAAAGTGAAGCTGGACCTGGCGCAATTCCGCGAGCTCGCGGCGTTCGCGCAGTTCGGCTCCGATCTCGATGCCGCGACCAAAGCGCGACTCGAGCGCGGTCAGCGCATTGTCGAGTTGTTCAAGCAAAAGCAATACAACCCGATTTCGGTCGAGGAGCAGGTCGCCATCATGTGGGCGATGCAGAATGGATTCCTGGATGATGTTCCAGTCGATCGCGTGAAAGAATTTCAATTCAAGCTGCAGGATTGGCTGCAAACACGCAAAGAACCGCTCTTGCGCTCGATTCGGGACAAGAAGCAGCTCGACCCGGAGCTCGACGGGCAAGTGAAGAGCGCGATAACCGAATTCAAAACGACGTGGCACTGATTTTCGCCTAACGAACAATGGCAAACACGCAGGACATACGCCGCCGGATCAAATCGATCCGCAATATTGGCCAGCTCACAAAAGCGATGCAGATGGTCGCGGCGTCCAAGATGCGCCGGGCTCAGCAAAACGCGCTTGCCGGCCGGCCGTACGCATCGTTGATGAACAAAGTCCTCGTCTCGCTGCAAAAGCGGACCGACCCAACGCTCCATCCGCTACTCGAGGTTCGTGAGGTGAAGAAAGAGCTGGTGTTAATTCTCAGCACCGACAAGGGCTTGGCCGGCGCATTGAACACGAATCTTTTTCGCGAAGTGGCGAATTTCGATCAGGCGAAAACCGTGTTTGTGGTGAGCGGCAAAAAAGCGCGGCAGTTCGTGGCGCGCACCAAACGTGAATTGCTTGCCGATTTTGAATTGAAAGACGCGCCGAGTTTTGTCGAGACGAAGGCGCTCTCGAAATATTGCCTCGAACAATTCCTCAGCCGCGAGGTGGACAAAGTTTCGGTGCTCTACACGCACTTCATCAACACGGTCACTCAGAAACCGACCATTCGAACGCTGCTTCCGATCAGCAATTTCGATTTGCCGAAAACACATGAAGGGTCTGGGAGCGAAGATGTT
>QHOZ01000176.1:0-3096 GCA_003219495.1 Verrucomicrobiota bacterium
AGTTCACGGAAACAAAATCGCGGTTGTCGATCAAAGCGTCCACACGGACAAAGAATTTGCGGGCTGCGATGGTTTGATCACAAACCGAGGGCAGCTCGCGCTCGGCATTCACGTCGCAGATTGCTGCGCGGTTTACATTATCGATCCAAAAACGCCGGCGATAGGACTCGTTCATTCCGGGAAAAAAGGAACCGAGCAGGGGATTGCGGGCAACGCGATTCGGCAGATGCACGAACAATTTGGATCGAATCCCGCGGACTTAATTGTCCAGCTCAGTCCGTGCATTCGTCCGCCGCATTACGAAATCGATTTTGGCGCAACGGTTGTCGATCAACTGCGCGCGAGTGGCGTGACGCAAGTCTACGCTTCAAGCGAATGCACGGCGTGCGATACCGCCCGCTACTATTCTTACCGCGCCGAAAAAGGAAAAACCGGCCGCATGCTCGCGCTTCTCGGACTGGTTTAGATCGAGCTCTCCTCTTCGCCAGCGCCACGCTTGTAAGGACAGATTCCGCGCTTCTTCGCGTTTGCTACGAAGTCGATAAATTCGCGCGCCGCGTCGCCGAATTTCTCTTTCGCCGATTTTTTAATCGCGTCGCTAACGTTTAATCCGCTCAGGTAAACAAGTTTGAACGCGGCTTTGATTTCGTCGCGGTCCTTTGCGCTGAATCCGGCGCGCCGCAGTCCGATGACATTTAATCCGAAAACGTAATTGCGTTCCGCGGCGATCACAAACGGCGGAATGTCTTTGCCGAACCCGGACTGGCCTTGCGTGATCGCGAGTCGTCCGACGGTCATGTTCTGATGAAACACGCAACCACCGCCGAGAAATGCTCCGTCGCCCACGCGAACATGACCGCCGAGCAGGCAATTATTCGCGATGATCACGCCGTTGCCGATTTCGCAATTGTGGCCGACGTGCGCGCCGGCCATTAGAAAATTCTTATCGCCGATTTTCGTGACGCTGCCTTCCGCGCTGCCGCGGTGAATCGTGCAGTGCTCGCGAATCACGTTTTCATTCCCGATCTCCACGTAAGTTTTGCGCTCCGGCGAAAATGAAAGGTCCTGCGGCGGCGTGCCGATGATTGCGCCGTGGCCGATCGTGTTCCGGGAGCCAATGCGCACATAGCCTTCGATCACGGCGTGCGATTCGATTTTCGAGTAGTCGCCGATTTCGGCGCAGCCATCGATCACGACGTAAGGGCCGATCTCGACTGAAACTCCGAGCTTCGTTTTCGGATCGATAATCGCCGTAGGATGAATCTTCACAACACGCCCGCTTCCTTGAAACTGAAGTAGCCGGGGGTGTTCTCACTGTGCGCGCCGATGATGATGTGATCGAGCAACTTAATTTGCATGAGCTCGGCCGCCTCCGCCAAACGTCGCGTTAAATTATGATCGGCCTGACTCGGTGACGGATCGCCGGAGGGATGATTGTGCACAACAATGACCGCGTAGGCTGATGCAATCACCGCCGGCCGGAAAATCTCGCGCGGGTGCGCGATGCTTTCATTCACGCTGCCCGTCGAAATTTCCTCAACTCGGACCAAATGGTAGCGCGTGTCGAGGAGGACGACGCGCATCGCTTCTTTTCGTAGCATTCGCATTTCGTGACCGAGCAATTCGTTCACGAGCTCGGGCGAATCGATTTTTTGTTTCGCGAGGGTTTCGCGCGCGAGTCGCTGTCCCAATTGAAATGCCGCGACGAGATGCAGCGCTTTGTCGCGGCCGATCCCGCGCATTTTCTTCAGTTCGTCAATGCCGCACCGGCTCAGCTCGTTCAATGAGCCAAACTTCTGTAAGATCTCGCGCGCAAGATCGACAACGTTCGTTCCGGTCACGCCGGTTCGGAGCAGAATGGCGATGAGCTCCGCATCCGACAGCGCAGACGCGCCGCGCGCGGCCAATTTTTCTCGCGGCCGCTCGTCTTCCGGCATTTCACGGATGCGCGATTGCAAGGCTGGGGGGATGTAACGCGGTTTTGTCCGCAGATTTTGTAGAGGAACGATCAACTCCGAAATTGTTCGAGCATTTCGCGCAACGCATCGGCCAGCCCGATCAGCGCGTCAGTGTATTTATTCGCGGGCAACCCTTCGATCTGCGATTGCGCTTCCGAAATCAGGGCCTGGCCGCCATCGATCGACGCAGTCAAAGCGCCGTTCGCGCGCGGCGAGGTTAAGAGCTCGCTGATTTCCTGGAAGCGCGCGTCGAGGATCAGTTGCGAAAAATGTTCTTTGTCGGCGCCGTTGCGTCCGCCCAACAACATCAAGACGGGGAGCGTCAGCTTTCCTTTTCGCAAATCGCTTCCCAATGTTTTGCCGCTCTCGCGCTCATTGCCCGCGATGTCGAGGCAATCGTCGTAAATCTGATACGCGGTGCCGATCTTTTGTCCGAAAATTCTGAGCGCACTCTGCGTCGCGGAATCGGCTTTGCCAAGCAGCGCGCCGAGATTTGCGGCCACTGCGAACAAGGAACCGGTTTTCATCTCGATGATGCGCAAATAATCTTCGATGCCGAGATGAAGATCAAAACGGCGTTGGGTCTGAATGATTTCGCCCGTGCAAACTTCCCGTGCCGCGCGCGCAATTTCGCGACTCACCTCCACTTGATCGAAGCGCGCTGACAAATTCAAAGCGTGCGCGAACAACCAATCGCCGAGCAAAACGCTCAACGAATTTCCCCAGCGCGCGTTCAAGGTTGGTTGGGCGCGGCGCCATTCCGCTTCGTCGACAATGTCGTCGTGGACGAGAGTCGCGACGTGAATTAGTTCGACGATCACGGCAAGATCGACATGCTCGGAGTTGATCGAACCCACCGCGCCGCCCGCGAGTAGCGCGACGAGTGGGCGCAGCCGTTTTCCGCGGCCGCCGATTGCGTAACTGACGTAGCCTTCGACCGCCGGATCGAAACTCGCCGCTTGTTTGATGATTCGCGATTCGACGTCGTCGAGTTCCTGCCGCACGACCTCCGTCACTCGGCTCAGCTGACCATTTGGAATTGTGGGCGCGAACGCCGAGGGTGCACTGACTTCCACTCCGGCAGAATAGAAGGCCGCGGTGCTTCTTGTCAAAACAACACCGCGCGGACAGTTAATTC
>QHOZ01000176.1:3227-4323 GCA_003219495.1 Verrucomicrobiota bacterium
AGCCGTTGCGCACGCTTGAGAATCGCAACGGCGAGCTCTCGTTCCCGGCAAATCGTCGATAATCGTGTCGCGAACTCGCTCTCAAAATCCGGCCGAAGATCTACACCCTGAATACTGCCCTGCTGCAAGAGTCCGCGACGTGTCCGGCGTTGCGCCGCGCCCGCGATTTTTTGTCCGTTCAACAACACGTCGGCGCGGACGGCGTTCGCAAAACAGGAATCGGAAACTTTTGGCGCCGCCAACTCGGCGAGTCGTGCATCTTTGCCAGTCGCGGCGAGCGCTGCGCGAATCGCGGCGTGCGTCTGCTCGTAGATCGACATCGACGATGCGGAAAACGCGGGATCGCTTGCCGGAATGACAATTGAGTAAGTCAGATCGTCTCCGTGCAAAACAATTCCGCCACCCGTCCAGCGTCGAACGACGTCCCGCTCCTCACCTGCGACATCCGCAAATTTTCCGAAATAGCCGAACGACAACGCCGGATGATTCCAGCGGTAGAAGCGAATTGTCGGTTCGCTTGCCGTTTCGAACAGCATTTCATCGATCGCCATGTTCATCGCGGCCGAGCGCGAAGCGATGTCGTGAAAAACGTCTACCCGGCCGAAGATCGACATCGTCCCTAGACTTCGATCTCGTCGAGAATTTTTGCGACCGCTTCGCGTGGATCTTTGTCCGCAATGATCGGCCGGCCGATCACTAAATAGTCTGCGCCGGCGTCAATCGCTTCCCGCGGGGTCATCGTCCGCTTTTGGTCGCCCGCTTCCGCCCAGCTCGGCCGAATTCCCGGGACAACGATTTGGATTTTCTCTTCGAATTCTGCGCGAAGCGATTTGATTTCGTGCGCACTCGCGACAATTCCATCAACTCCGTTTTCAACGCCAAGCTTTGCTAAACGCACGACTTGATTGTCGATCTTGTCCGAAATTCCGGTCTGCTGGAGCGTTTCCTGATTCGCGCTCGTCAGCACCGTGACCCCAAGAATCGAAATCTGTCCTTGTGCGGCGGTCGCGGCGCGAATCATTTCCGCTCCGCCGCTCAAGTGAATGGTGAGCATGCGCACACCGAGCGCGCCAGCGGATTCCACCGCCTTCGCAAC
>QHOZ01000022.1 GCA_003219495.1 Verrucomicrobiota bacterium
TTCGAACTTCCTCAATAATGCAGCGGAGCGAGACCAAGCGCAAAAGCGCGGCGGCGAAATGGAATTTACGTCCTGGGACGAGTGGCTGGCAGAAGCGCCATCGCAACTTTCGTTTCCCGACGAAGCGGTCAAAACGTTGCCTCCGGAATTATTTTTCGATATGCGGTGGGCTGCGACGGTGGTCGAGCAAACGCTTCGTCGTTTGCGTGAAGAATGTGAAAGCAAAGGTCGGCTGCGCCTATTCGAGACTCTGAGTGATTATCTGACTGGAGAACGCACCGATGCCTCGTATGCCGATCTCTCAACCACACTCGGAATTCCGGAAACCGCAGTAAAGAAGCAGCTTTACAATATGCGGCAGCGTTATCGCTGGTTGCTGCGCGAGGAAGTCGCGCAAACCGTCGAAAATCCGAACGAAGTGGATGACGAAATTCGTCATCTCTGCGCCGCGTTGGCGGCCGCAACCGAGTAGACCGAATGAAAAGCTCGCGTGACTCGTCCGCCTCGTCTCGACTGACGAACCCGCCGCAAGAATGCAAACAATGCGGGACAAAGACGCGATTAAGCAACGGCCTATGCGTAAACTGTCTTCTGGGCGAAGGGCTGGAACCCGATACACAAGCGTCAAGTGACGCATTCGAGCGCGTCCTCAACGAAGCGGACGTGCCGGACAAGCAATGGCGCATGGGCAATTACGAAATTTTGGAAGAGATCGCTCGTGGCGGGATGGGCGTCATCTACCGAGCGCAGCAACGACATTCACGACGAATCGTCGCGGTAAAGCGGGTTCTTAGCTATCACGCTAAATCACACGACTCGCTTGCGCGTTTTCGTCGCGAAGCGGAAGCAGCCGCGAATCTCGATCACCCGAATATTTTACCAATATTCGAAGTTGGCGAAAGCGACGACGGCCTCCCGTTCTTCAGCATGAAGTATGTGTCCGGCGGCAGCCTGCAGCAGATTGGACCGACTTTGCGCGGAGATCGGCGTCGGTCGGTTCAGTTAATGGCGAAAGTCGCGCGCGCAGTCGACTACGCACACGCTCGCGGAATTCTCCATCGTGATCTAAAGCCGGGAAATATTTTGATCGATGATCACGGCGAACCATTGGTGAGCGATTTCGGTCTGGCGAAGTCTCTCGAAACAAATAGCGATCTGACCAGAACGTTGACGGGATTGGGAACGCCGGGCTATATCGCGCCGGAACAGGCTAACAGCGCGGCCGCCGATCTCACTGCGCGGTCGGATGTTTACAGTCTTGGAGCGGTCTTATTTTACCTGCTAACCGGCAGGCCGCCTTTTCTGGGCGAGAACGCGCTCTCTGTAATTCAACAGGCGGCGAATACTCCGGCGCCAAAACTTCGTTCGCTGGAACCTTCGCTTGACCGCGATTTGGAAACCATCTGCGCGCGTTGTCTCGAACAAGATCCTAAAGCCCGTTACCAATCCGCCGGGGATCTCGCGGCGGACCTCGAACGTTGGCTTGAAAACCGGCCGATCGCAGCCCGACCAGTCACCGTTCCAGTGCGGATTTGGCGCTGGTCTCGGCGTAATCCTAAATTAGTGGTCGCGACTTTGAGCGGAATACTTTTGGGCGCGAGCGTGTTTTGGTTATTTCGCGAAAATTTTTCTCCCGCGTCGCCAGCTACTCCTCCCGAGAAAAGCATCGCGGTGTTGCCATTTGTCGATCTTAGCGAAGCCAGGGATCAGGAATATTTTTGCGATGGAATCAGTGAGGAAATTCTTCACGCACTGGCCCGGGTGGACGGTCTGCATGTGCTCGGCCGCACGTCGTCTTTTTCATTCAAAGGGACAAACGCAACCGTCGGAGAGATTGGAAGAAAGCTGAACGTCGAGGATGTCCTGGAAGGAAGCGTCCGGCGCGAGGGTAACCGCATTCGAGTTACGACACAGTTGATGAATACGCGGACGGGTTTTCAAGTGTGGACGGAAACTTACGATCGCGAGTTGCCGGGCATTTTTGCGCTGCAGGACGAAATCACTCGATCAATCGTTGATGCGCTCAAAATCAAGCTGGCCGTTGCGTTACCGACTCACGAGCGTCGTGATCCCTAAGTGTACGATCTCTACCTTGAAGGTCTTTATTTTTCCAACAAGTCCAGCGAGGAAGATCTTCGCCGTGCACTCGGCTTTTTTCAGCGCGCCGTCGAGAAAGACTCAACTTTCTCCAACGCTTGGACTGGAATCTCCAAGGTTTGGTATTTTTTAGGGGGCGTTTACGTCAAGCCCATGGATGCTTATCCGAAAGCCAAAGAAGCAGCGCTAAAAGCTATCGCGCTCAGCGCACTGCTATCTCAGTGAAGTCGACCGCGTTCTTGATTGGGATTTGATCAGCGCGGACGCGGAGTTGCAGCGTGCTCTCCAGCTCGATCCAAATTCTGCGCCGGCTCACTTTTTCTCTGCATTGCTGCCACTCTTTCGTGGCGAGCTCCAAGAAGGACTTCGTCTTGTCCTGGAAGCGAAACGATTAGATCCCGTGTCTCCCGTTACCAGTTACGTTGCAACGGCGGCCTACTTGGCCAACGATCGAATCGACGACGCTATTGTCGAAGGTCAGCGAACGCTCCAACTCGATCCAAATTATTTTTATCTCGATTCGAATCTTGCGGCGGCATATCGGGAAAATGGAGACTTCGCGAAGGCGATTGAGCTTTACACGCAGGCGCAAAGCGTCAGACATCTCCCGAGCACCGGTTTAGCCATCACTTACGTGCGCATGGGCAAGTCCGACGAGGCCCGAAAAATTCTCGATCAACTCTTGCAGCAAACGCAAACGCGCTACGTGCCCGCTCCATCGATCGCCGCCGTTTACGTGGCGCTCGGCGAAAAGGAAGAGGCCTTTCGTTGGCTCGATCGCGCGTTCGCGGAACACTCTGGGATTTTGCAATGGATCGCGTTTCTTCCTGAGTTCCGGCCGCTTCATTCCGACGGCCGCTTCCCCATCCTCTTGCAACGAGCGGGTGTTTCCTATGATCCAATACTGGCCATTACCGAAACTAAGCTGTCGCAAATCGCTGATTCGAATGCGCAGGAGCACTTGCTTTTGAAAGTTGGCGTCAAGCCGCGGCCAAAAACCGAAAATGGCCACGTGGTTCGAATCATGGTTTCATTTTACGACTTGACCAAGGGCAACAAATTCGTCCCCACCGATGCACAAGTCGGCTACAACTGGCTGACGCCGGTGCGCGATTGGACGGATGCGAAAACCAAATTCATTGCCGCAACCTACGTTCGCCCAAAAAATCAAGAATCCTCGACAGACGACCGGCATTATGGGGGTTTCATCGTCCGCGTTTATTTTGACGGGAAATTACAGGATTCTCGAGCAAGCTCTTCCAGTCTCCTGAAGCTTTTTCCGCGAGAAGAACCAAACGTTCCTCGATCGTCACACTAATCGTAAAATCAAATCGAGGAGTTTGAGAAAAGTCCCTTGAGCCGCGCAACTAAATGGACAGGCAGGCTTTTATGAACGTGACGAAATGATTCGAGCCGATAAGCGCTATTTGTTGCTCGCGATCGTTACCGGCGCGGTTTCTTCGATCTCCGAGATCCGGGCGCAGGAACCGGCGTCGTCACCGCAAACGCGTGGTCAGCCTGGCGTAACAATCGAGGAAGTCATCGTCACCGGCTCGAACATTCCACCGGCCGAAGAAAGCGGACCATATCCAGTCGATGTTTATGACAGAGACGAGATCACGCGCCTCGGTGTGCGGACAGCCACCGACCTCATTCAGAAAATACCGGAAGCGATGGGCGCATCGATCACCGAAAATAATGTCAACGGAGGCGATGGGCGCGCCGAATTAAATATCAGAGGCATTCTCCCGAAGGAGACGCTTGTCCTTCAAGACGGGCGGCGGGTCGCCCCGGTTGGATTTGCCGGCGACACTGTCGATCTTAATACCATCCCGATCGGATTGATCGATCGCATCGAAATCCTCAAGGACGGCGCATCCTCGATTTATGGCGCGGACGCCGTCGCCGGTGTTTTTAACGTGTGGTTAATCCACAAATTCCGCGGACTCGAGCTCTACACCAGTTACGGCAATACCAATCTCGGCTTTGCCAACGATCAAAGCGAAGAGCGCACGTATCTTCTCGCCGGCACTGGCGACAACAAGATCGACATCGTTGTTTACGCGGAGTCGTACAACCGCGCCGCAATTTACGCGCGCGACGCGGATATTTCTCACGACGCAGACTACCGGCCGTTTGGTGGGCTGGATCTTCGCAGCGGATTCTTCGCTGGGCGCGTCGGCGGATTCGTTTACCTACCAACACTCAACAACGGTTCGCGAACGCCAACACCTCACTCATTCCCAAACGCAGCAAGTGATCCTCAGTATGTGCCACAAAAGAGTCTGCCACCGGAGCAGCGACTCTTTAATTTCTCAGACATCGCAGGCGCGATTGGTCCAGCTGATCGTCAATATTTGTCCGGAGCTGTCGAATACAACGTGTCCGACCGATATCTCGCGATCTTTTCGGACTTCAAATACATGCGCGGTCATTGGGAAGGAGCGTTGGCGCCGGTCCCGTTTACTCCAGATCCGTTTACCGATGCACTTCATCCGGGCGGGATCAGTATTTCCAGCATCAGCGTGCCGATCCAAAATGCGTTTAATCCGTTCACGGTGGCGGATTACACTTCGGCCGGCGGTTTCGATCCAAAGATTCCTTCGAGCAAACTCAGTGCGGCGCCGCCTGGAACGCAATTCGTAACCGGCGTTCGCTATCGAGGACTGGAAGCCGGGGTCCGAACGGACAAGATCACGACTGACAATTATGTCTTTACGAGCGGACTAAGAGGTAATTTAGGCGAGTTCGGACACTATTTTTCGACATGGAACTGGGAAAGTGCCTTTCGTTATAGCGAAGACAGTCGAACCGAGCTTTTCAGCGGAATCGTAAACACCACGACCTTGCGATCAGCGCTGCTCGATTCAAATCCCGCGACCGCGTTCAATCCTTTCGGACTCAACCGGAATTCTCGCGCAGTTATTGATCGAGTATTTGTTACCACCCAACACACGGGAACGACCTCGCTCACATTAGAGGACCTGAGAATGTACGGGGAGTTGTTTAATCTGCCGGCCGCGCCGGTTTCTTTCGCGACCGGAGCCGAGCATCGAACCGAGCGCGCACGCGATATTCCTGACGCGCTCACAATAACCGGGCAAACTCTTGGCGCGACAAACTTCACTCCGACCAATGGAACCCGCGACGTCTGGTCGGTTTACTGGGAAATCTTGCTCCCCGTCACCAGCCCCATCTGGAATGTTCCGGGGCTCTACAGTTTTGAACTTGGTTATCAGGAACGATATGAAAATCTTAGCGACTTCGGCTCGGCCGAACGGCCCAAATTTTCTGTTCGATGGCAACCAATCGATTCAGCGCTCACTTTCCGCGGCACTTACACGGAAGCGTATCATGCGCCGACTCTGAGCGATTTATTCCGCGGCCCGACAGAATTCGGCGCGTTCGTAAAAGATCCGCGGAGTGCAGTGACTGAATCGGAAGTCCTCGCGCGGGCAAGCGGTAATCTAGATTTGAACCCGGAGACCGCTTATGAATGGACATACGGCGCCGTCCTTACGCCCGCTAAATGGTGGTCCGCGCTGCAAGGTCTAACGTTAACCGCCGATTTCTATCATATAGATATCCGCGCAGTCACGCTTCAGTTGGACCCTCAGTTTCTTGTCGATCATGAAAGGCAGTTTCCCGACCAGGTCGTGCGCGGACCATCCACCGGGCCGGGCGATCCATTCGGGCCGATCGTTCTTCTCTTACTCCCTCAACAAAATCTCGGCCGGATGATCCAGGAAGGTTGGGACTATTCCGTAATCTATTCTTTCGACACGAAAAAATTTGGACATGGAGACTGGGGAACATTCATCGCGCTCCTTCGCGGCACATATCTAGACCGCGTGATCCTGCAAACCGTGCCGGGTGGGCCGGAGCAAAGCGTTGTCGGAAAATTTGGCGGCGGATTTCTCGGAATTCCGGCGGGTGGTTCGTTCTCTCACAATCGGTGGTACGCGAGTTTATTCTATGACGCGTCTCCAGGCTCCGTTCTCGCGGGTGTCGACACGGGATTTACGGTCCATTTTGTTGGCCAATACTGGGACAATTCAGGTTTCATCCCGCATCTGCACGAGCATGATCCGGTAACCGGCGCAATCATCCGTGAGATCGGACCTCATAATCGCAAAATTCGAGAGTGGACCACGCTGGATTGGACCCTGAGTTACACGTTTAGATCGCGAGTCAGTCCGGCATCGGCGGGAGTTGCCGGCTACGACAAAGCCGAGCACGGCAGCGCGTCCGATGAAAAGAATTCTATCCCGATCGGCAAAGCGGAGTATCGGCCGGGTGGATGGCGCGCATGGTGGAGCAACACAACGATCACTTTGGGAATTAATAACCTGACCGATGAAGAGCCGCCTTTTGTCGCGGCTGCACTTGAGAATGGCTACGACGAGAACACGACAAATATTCGGGGGCGCAATTGGTATGTGGCCCTTAAGAAAAGGTTCTAGCGCCGTTCACCGGCAAGAGTGAGCTCGCCGGACGCCGCGGCATAAAAATATTTCGGAACTGCGGCTTCTTTTTCCTGTAGAACCTAGTGAAAGGCTTTTTTTATCTATGATCATCAAATCGCTCCACCTTTGTTTAATCCTGTTCGTCGCATCTGCCGTCGCCGCGTGGGCTGCCCCTCAAGCCACCGGCCCTGCCAGGATCCAAGGCTTTGTTAGAGATTCGAATAACAACCCGATTGCCGGGGCCGAAGTGCATGTTCAGGCCAAAGACGGTAGTGGATTACAAAAAATTATCCGCACCGACGGCGTTGGACAGTTCGGCGTCAGCAATCTCCCGGTCACTGACTACGAAGTCGTTCTCTTCGTGAACGGCCAGGTCAAAGCCTCGCTTTCCAATCAGCACGTTTTCCCGAATAAACCAACGAAAGTGGACTTCAAATTGACCGGCAAATTCGCCGAAAACGGCAAGAAGAAGCATACCCACATGGTCTACGTTCCGGCCGAGACCGGAAGTAACCTAAGCGGGCATTGGGTTGAAGTAGACGATGTTAGTGGCGCCGGTGCAGCACCCACTAATAACGTTAAGACAGTTTCCGGTGAAGCGCTTCGCAAAATGCAAGGCGGCGGATCCAATAGCGGCGGTAACTAATTTAGAAGGACAGGTTGTTCGGAAAACGCGCGGTCACAAGCCGCGCGTTTTTTTTGTCTACCGCAAAATCAGCCGGAGACCATGTAGCCTTCTTCGCCGTGCTCGTTGATATCAAGCCCCTGGCGCTCAATCTCCGGAGCGATTCGCAATCCGACAAAGACGTTCACCAGCCAGCCGATGATTGCTGTCGCCACAACCGCGAGCAAGATCGTCAGCGCGATTGCTTTCAATTGCTCGAGCCAAAGGAAATTCCCGACGATTTTCGCGAGCCCATTTTGCGTCGCAGGTGCACCGGCCAAATTTGAATTCACAGTCGTTGTGGCCAAAAAACCGGTGAGAAACGCACCGAGGGTTCCGCCGACCGCGTGCACGCCAAAAGTATCGAGCGCATCATCGTAGTGAAACCACGACTTTAATTTCGTGCATGCGAAAAACGGCACGATCCCCGCCGCAACACCAATGATCATCGCACCCGTTGGATCGACATATCCGCACGAGGGAGTGATCACCACCAGCCCGCCCACTGCGCCGGAACAAAATCCGAGCACGCTCGCTTTGCCGCGCAGGCGAAGCTCAAGCATTGCCCAGGTGAACGACGCGACCGCGGTGGCCAGCGTTGTTGTCGTGAACGCGTTGGCCGCAATTCCATCAGCGCCGAGCGCGCTGCCGGCATTGAAACCGTACCAGCCGACCCACAGCATTCCGGCGCCGACCATGCAAAGCACCATGCTATGCGGCGCGAGAATTTCTTTGCGAAACCCGAGCCGCGGTCCGAGCAACGCGCAAAGCACAAGCGCGGACCAACCCGAGGACATGTGCACCACGGTGCCGCCGGCAAAATCGATCGCGCGAACTTTGGCGTGGTCGTTCCAAACGCCGTTCATCCAGCCGTCAATTCCCCAGACCATGTGCGCAAGCGGAAAATAAACGGCGAACATCCAAACGCCGACAAAGATGAGCACCGCGGAAAACCGGATCCGTTCCGCGACCGCGCCGATAATCAGCGCCGGCGTAATGATCGCGAACATGAGCTGGTACATCGCGAAGATGTTTTGTGAAACCCAGAAGGAATAATCGCCATTCGGTTTCGCATCGACGCCGCGCAGAAACGCGAACTTTAATCCGCCGAGAAATGGCGAGCCGCGAGAAAAGACCAGCGAGTAGCCGACCGCCCACCAAAGAATCGCCACGAGTCCTGCGATGCCCAAACATTGTGCGAGGACCGACAGCACATTTTTTTGCCGAACGAGGCCGCCATAAAACAACGCGAGACCGGGCAAGGTCATGAACAACACGAGCGCTGAGGCCGTCATCATCCAGCCGTTATGGCCGGGACCGGGACCGGAGATGTTCGAGCTCGATTTCGCGTCGGAATCGGAACCGCGCGCGGCGTTGTTTACATAAGCTTCCAAATCAGCGACGCGCTGCTCAAGAGATGGCGAGCTCGCGGGCGCGGCCGGTGCGTTTTGCGCGCGCGCGAAATTCGCGAACAGGAATACGATGCCGACAATAAAAGCGCGGATCAACATGTCGATCTTTCCGGGCACGGTTTAATAGAACCGCTCGCGCCAGATCGACAACGGAAAAAGGCCGCGACTAAAAATCGCGTCCTGCAAGATCAACCAGAAAACTCCGCCGAGCGGTGTGGTCGGTGCGCCCGGCGGAGTCTCTCTCTGTCTCTACACTCTAAAGTTTGACGAAAGTGTAATTCACCCGCGGCCCGCGAGGTTTCGTGCAGACCTGGTTCATCGATTGAACCTCGGCCTCATCATTGTCGTCACTGTCCTCATCGCCTGGCTCGACGTTGACCTCATCGTCCATGTTCTCCTGCTCCTGTTTTGAAATCACCGCCGGGAGGTCGTTCGTCTGCAATTTGTCGTAACGTTGGCGGACATCGGCCGGAACTTTGTCTAAATCCTCTTTCGTTTCGACCGGACCGCTGAACTGCAGAAGGCCTTTTGGATCTTTCGCCGTCAGAACTTCCTTGCCGTCGATTTTCTCGACGCGCAACTCGCCTTTGTCGTGGCCCGTTTTTCGTGACGGTAATATTTCCGGCCGCCCGACGGGCCTCTTCGGCGGCGCGCTTCACTTGATCTCGAACTTCATGGGCACGATCGCGCATCTGTTGCGCCATATCCCGGCGTTGTTGCGCGAGGTCGCGTTGCTGCTGCGCAAGATCCCGCTGCTGTTGCGCCTGCGCGCGCTGCGCTTCTGCCTGCGCCGCTTTCACGGCGTCATGAATCATTCCGCCGTTAGTATCGCCCAACTGCTCCTGCAGATCTTTCATTTGATCCTGAAAATCAGTCATCAGGTCGCAGTTGCCGAAGTCCTTGCCGTTAAAATTAAAATTAAAACGGTGGCGACCATGGCCGGAATCCATACGCTCCGACACTTCCTTCTTGGCCAACTTCACGCCGATCTTTTCTTCCTTGCCTTTGCGCAGGACGGTCAGTGTGACGGTGCTGCCTTCCGAAAGACTGCGAACTAATTTCGACAGTTGATCGGGCTCGGTCAGAATCTGGTCGTTCAACATTTTCAAAATGTCGTTTTGCTGAACGCCTGCCGCGGCGGCGGGGACATAGTCAACGACCAGACCGAACCCTTTGGCTAGCCCGAGCTGTTCGCTGACAACGCGCGGAACGTCCGACGTTTCCACTCCGAGAAAAGTTACCGGAACTTTTTTCTCTTTGTGATCGCGATCGCCCGGATTGACCTGCGGAGGCCCGGGCGGCGCGGGTGGGTTCGGCGGATTTGGCGGATTCGGTTGAGCGAGGGCAGCAATCGGCAGAAGCACGAGCGTTGCAATGGTGGCGATGGATTTTGTTTTCATAAGTTTATTGTCCTGAAATTGGAGTGAGCGAAACTTCTTCCCGCGGATAAGTAATCCGAAGCGTGGCGCCCGTTTTCGGGTTGCGCCATTTCAACGTGTCGCGTGTGTGCGAGCGGACGCGGCGCACCGGCTCCGTGGAATTGTTCGGATAGTGCAACCCTTCGTCGCGCGTGTGATAAACAACCTGCGTCAGGCCGGCCGGAACAAGTTGGTCCATCGAGTTGGCCGTAATCGGGGCCGGCGAATTCGTCGCGACTTTCTGATTCGTTGAGCCGGGTTGTTGAAAATGAACGAATGCGAACATGACAAGCGCAGTCGACGCCGCTAAACCGAGCCCGAGCGAGAGCCAATTGAAATTGAAACGCCGTTCGCGCGGAAGCACAGCCGCGGTCGGAAGGGATGCTTCATCCGTGAGCGCGCGCTCGATGCGGGTGACGAGGTCCGCCGACGGTTGAACCGGGCGCAACTTGCGCAGTTGATCTTCGAGTTGTGAAAAATCGTTCATGTTGACGGTAAACTTTTTTTCAATGCAGCGAGCGCGTAGCGATAGCGTGACGCTGCGGTATTTTGCGAAATTCCCAGCGCGCTGGCGATTTCAGCGAAAGTCAGCTCGTTCCAGATCTTCAAAGTGAGAACCTCCCGTTGTTCGCCAGGCAAGAGATCGAGAGCGGCAATAAGAGCGCGCTGCGAATCATCTTCCATTTCAAATTGCGGTTCGACGTTTGGATCGACATCGGACATGGCGGTCGACTCGCGTTTCGCGCGGCGGCTGTCACGCCGGAGAAAATCGATCGCAATGGAGCGAACCGTCGCGTAAAGCAACCCGCGATTGGAAATGTCATGTTGTTTTCGCCAGAACCGGACGAAAGCTTCCTGCACAATGTCTTCCGCATCCGCCGCCGACCGCGCCCATTGCCGCGCGAACAGCACAAGGCCGGGCGCAAGCTGAGCAAAGCAAATCTTCCAATTTTCATCGGTGGCGACATCCTCCATGACCTTTTCACGGTCTTTTATAATCGAGACGCCGCCAAATCCTGTTTTTGTCTAAACAGGCGCGATTTTTCGCGACCCGTTACCGCGGCGCCGGTTCGGCCGCTTTCGGCTGCGCGCGCAGGATCAAATTGCCGACCCAATCCACGCGCAAATTGCTGTAGCTTTGATCGACATTTTGCCAGCGCTCGTGCCAATACACGGCAGCTTTCACGCGCGGATATTTCGTTCGAAAAAGATCGAGCGCCTGCTTGATCCATTCGGGCTTGTGAATTCCGGGCTCACCCGGCGTATAAGGAAACTCGCCGGTCGCCCATTCGGCGATCATTACCGGCTTGCTCGGATCGATCCCGCTCAGTTCCTGATACGGCCAGTCCATCAATGCGGTGACAAAAGGATTCGGCTCGTCTTTGAATTGCTGGCCGTAAACGCTGATCCCTAACCAGTCGACTTAATCGGAGCCGGGATAGTAGGCCGGAGCGAAATTCCAAGTGTCCATCGGCGACGAATAGTTGTTGGTTTGAAACATCCATTTCACGTTCGAGGCGCCGCGCGCGCGGACGCGATCGACCACGTGCCGAAAAGCGCGCCGAAATGTTTCCGGCCCTTTCCAATTATCCGCGTCATCGTCCCAATCTTCGCCGCCGTAAAAAGCTCCCGACCATGGAAACCAATCGCCATTCATCTCGTTCGCGAACGAAACAATCATCGGATGACCGAACTGCCGCGCGCCATCAGCCCACTTGTCGATGTAGTCGTCCCACTTTCCGGCAACGATGTCGTTCAGATTGAATTTGTCCGGGCCACGATTCTGCATATACGGCCGGTCCCATGGCGACCAAAACACAAGCGGCAACGAGCCGTGTCGCCAAGCGACATTTAGATTCGCCATCGGAAAGTTTTGCTCACCCCAGTAACTCGACGAAGCGATGATGGCCTGATGTTTGCCCACCAGCTTCTCGAAATCTTCGATCATCTCGAGCGCGACATCGTCCTCTTCATCGCCGAAATCGATGAACGCGCCGGTGTACGCGCCGTGATCCGGAACCAAAACTTCCACCGGACCGTTCGGATCAACGGATGGAGATTGCGAGGTCGTTTTGTTGCAAGACGCGATCGCCAAGAACGACAACGCCACCGCCAAATGACGAATGATATTCCTCACGCGCGAACGGGCACGCTCGCCGTGCGCTCGAGTTTTCCCCAGCTCACCCACGCGCCTTTGATCGCGCGCAGAATGGCTTTCCAGATGCAATAGCTCAGCATCGGTCGATAAAGCAGACGCATCGGCAAAATGCGCCACGCGTCACGGATCGGATCTTTTTCCAAAATGCACGCGAGCGTGGCCAGAATCACGTCCATCGATAAAAACGTGATCACGAACGGCAGCACGGCTCGCCACGCGCCGAAAGGAAGCGACGCGAGCAAAAACAAATCCACGATGGGCGTGACCGCGACGAGGATGATTTGGAAAAACCAAACACTGGGTAAACTGAACCAGCCGAGCGCGCGATAGTTCCAGTTGAAAACCATGTCGCGATGTTTCCACAAACATTGCAACGTGCCGTAGGCCCAGCGAAACCGTTGCCGCGCCAGAGTCCGCACCGATTCCGGCGCTTCCGTCCACGCGATCGCCTGCGGCACGTAAACGATCCGTTGTCGATCTTTGTGGAGCGCGAGCGTGAGATCGGTGTCCTCGGCGAGCGTTTGCAAACTCAAACCGCCCGCTTCGTCGATCGCCGCTTTGCGGATGGCGCTGATCGCGCCCGGAACCACGGTGATGCAGTTCCAGCGCGTGTAAGCGCGGCGATCGAGATTGAAACCGCACGTGTATTCGAGCGATTGGCAGCGCGCGATAAATGTCCGCAGATTGCCAACCTTCGCGTGACCGGAAACGGCGCCGATCGTTTCATCTGTGAACGGTTCCGTCAAACACGAGAGCGTGTCGCGTTGAAAATGCGTGTCCGCGTCGACGAAGACGACAATGCCATGACGAACCGCGCTCAGCGCGCGTTGGAGCGCGCGCGCTTTGCCGCGATTTTCCTGGCGCAACAATCGCACGCGAGGATCGACATCTGCCATGCGCTCGACTTCAGTCGCCGTTTCATCTGCGGAGCCATCGTCGACCACAATCACTTCGAGCTCGCCTTTGTAATCGGTCGCGAGCAACGATTCCAAAGTTCGCGCAATTACTTTTCCCTCGTTGTAAGCCGCCACCACCACGCTGACCGGCTCGACGAAGTCGCCTTTCGGCAAACGCCGAAAACGATACGCGAGCCAGATCACAATGAGTGTGCGCACTACCACGAGCGCGGTCGCAACAATCATGAACGCCCAGAGAAATTCCTCGAGCGCGTGATAAACGCGGAACCCGGCGCTGCTCACCATTTGCGGCAGTGATCGACTCGCCGGCTGCAGCGGCGGCATCACCGCGTCGCGCGATGTTCCAAGCAACGCACTCAGCGGCACAATCGTGTCACCGCGCGTATGCAACCAATCGAGAATTTTTGGCAACGCCGCGACCGTTTGCGAACGATCCCCGCCCGCATCGTGCAGCAAAATGATGCTGCCATCCCGGCGCTGTTGTTTCACACGTTGCAAAATGATGTCCGCCCCCGGCCTCGCCCAGTCCTGCGGATCGATATTTTCGAGCACGACGAGATAATTCAGCTCCTGGGCGATTTCCAACGGCATCAGCTCGCTCATCTGCGACGGTTGCGTGTCAGCCGCATACGGCGGACGAAAGAAAGTAGTCGCGCGCCCGGTGATCGTTTCGATCAACAATTGCGTCGCGTTCAATTCGAGTCGCACGTGCTCCGGCCAGGCGAGAGCGAGATTCGGATGATAATACGTGTGATTGCCGATCTCGTGCCCCTCGTCGACGATTCGCCTAACGAGCGCCGGATATTTTTCTGCGTTCACACCAACGACAAAGAACGCCGCCTTTGCGTTCGCCGCTTTCAGGATGTCTAAAATTCGCGGCGTCCAATTCGGATCGGGTCCATCATCGAACGTGAGCGCAACCTGGTGCTCACCGCCCGCGCCTTGATGATACAACGTCGGAAACTCGGGAAATTTTGTGTACTTGGCGGTGAGATAACCATCCGGGTCGATCGCGAGCTTGCGCATGCCATCGGCGCGATTTTCATCTACGCTGACAATTTCGCCGTCGCCCACATCGGTGATGGTGTCGGTTCCCCTCAATACTAATCGCGCGGGACAGCCAGCGCGTCCCTGATCGCCGGATCTTCCGTGCCGAGGCGATACAATCCGAAGCCGCCGGCTTTTGCGCCGCGCACCTCGCGCAACTCATTCAAAAAAGTCGCAACGTCAAAAAACCAAACGGCGTGTTCCTTGTCCTCTTCCTGGAAATAAAAGTATGGATTGTAACCCGGGCCGCTCACTTCGGCCGATCCCAGTTCGGCGTTGTAAGCGCGACTCATTGCTTCCGGAAAACTGATCAGCTCCGCCTTTTTCCCGCCGATCGTCCAATCGTAGCCGTAACTGCCGAGCGTGATGATCCATTGCTTGGTGTCGGTTTCCTCCAGCAACACGTGAAGCCAGCCTTGAAACCACGGCCGCGAACCGAGCGGCCCGGGCGGATCAATATCGGACGTCTCGTCAAATAGC
>QHOZ01000177.1 GCA_003219495.1 Verrucomicrobiota bacterium
AGAATTAGGGGGTTCGTTCTAACTTTGTCTGGCAAGAGTGATTCGCCAAGCACAAAAGCCGAAAAACAAAAAGCCGCGGAGTCTCCCCCCGCGGCTTTAAAGTTGGATGTCGATCTTACGATTACGACACAGTGATTTTGCGGGGCTTCACATGTTCGGCTTTCGGCAACGTGACCGTGAGCAGGCCCTGCTCGATTTTCGCGTTGATCTTTTTCACGTCGATCGACGGATCGATCTCGAACGCGCGCCGAAAATTTTCACGACGCGATTCGTGCTGGATCACTGCGCCCTCAATCGTGGGCAGCGAACGGCGGCCAGTAATCGTCAGCTCATTGCCTTCGGTCGAAATCTCCAGGCCTTCTTTGTTCACGCCCGGCATTTCCACCTGCAGCAAATATCCATCGCCGTTTTCGAGCACGCTCGCAGCTGGAGCGACGAAGTGCTCGGTCTGGCGTCCGTCAGTTTCACGCACAGTTGTATTCATGAATGTATTCCTTTCTTGTGAGATTGATTGTTTAACCGGCGACTTCGATGCGCTTCGGTTTTGCCTCCTCCGCTTTCGGCAATGTCACCGTCAGGATCCCGTCGCGATAAGTCGCGCTGACTTTGCTCGCGTCGACGCGCGCGGGAATGGTGATGCTCCGGCGGAAACTGCCGACGTAGCGCTCGGTGCGCTCGGCTGTTTCGCCGTTGCTCGAGGAGTTCTTGCGTTCGCCCGAAATGGCGAGATTTCCATCATGCAGCGAGATCTCGATGTCCTCTTTGCGCATACCGGGCAGTTCGAGAACCGCCACGACATTGTCGTTGTTTTGATAAAGATCGAGTGCCGGCGACCAACCGCTGAAAAGGTCCTGACGATTAAGATTGCTCAGGACCGGCAGATCGAAGAGCGAATTGAGCTCGTCGCGCAAATTGCTCCAACGATCCAGCGTCGGCCAATTCGATAACTCGGGAGTTCGATAACGAATCAGTTGCATAAGTTTTTCCTTTCTGTTGTTGAGTTGAAAAATTAAGCGATTGGCTCTCAAGCTGGCGACGTACCGGCGCGGCTCGGGTCCGCCGTCACAACGTAAGTCGCTGAAAATTCATTTCTTGCGGGGAAGATCGACATTTTGCCGCTGCGCGTGAATTGTGACACTGCGTCACATCGATTCGTCGCAAGCCTTCGCGCTGTGAGACAAAAATTCTACACTGTCGGAAATGATTTGCTGCTCATCCAGCGGCGCGAATATTTCACGCAACGAGCATGAGCGATGATGAACGACTCATGCGCGCCGCTTTGAGCGAGGCGCGCAAATCTTTAGGCGAGACGAGCCCGAATCCCGCGGTGGGCGCGGTTTTAGTTTCGGGAAGCCGAATTATTTCTCACGGACATCACCGGCGCGCGGGAATGCCGCATGCCGAGGTCGAATGTTTGAAGGGCAGTCGCAAAGTTGCAAAGAACGCGACGCTTTACGTCACGCTCGAGCCTTGCTCCACGAAAGGACGCACCGGCGCGTGCACGGATGAAATCATTCGCGCCGGCATCAAATCGGTGGTGATCGGCGCGACCGATCCAAATCCGCGACATCGCGGCCGCGGAATCGAGATACTGCAGAACGCCGGCATCGAAATCCGAAGCGGAGTGCTCGCGCAGGAATGTGCGGCGCTGAACGAGGCTTTTAACAAATGGATCGCCACCGGGATTCCTTTCGTCATTGCAAAATGCGGAATGAGTTTGGACGGACGTTTGACCCGGCCGGAAAAAACAGCGCGTTGGCTAACGAGTCCCGCAGCGCGAAAGCACGCGCAGAAGCTCCGCGCCCAGGTCGACGCGATTCTCGTCGGCGCGGAAACGATTCGCGCCGATAATCCGCGGCTCACGGTCCGTGCCGGCGCGCGCAAAGATCGACAACCGGTTCGGGTGGTGATCACGCGTTCGGGAAAGTTGCCGCGAAAAGCGCGAGTGTTCACGGATCGGCTCGCGAAGAACACGGTGGTCTATCATGAGCAAGCCTTGCCGGTCATTCTGGCCGATCTCGGCGCAAAAAATATCACGAGCGTTTTAATTGAAGGCGGCGGGGACGTCCTCGGCCAGGCGTTGGACCAGCGTTTGATCGACAAAGTCCAAATCTACATCGCGCCAATTTTCACGGGCGGGGCGGTTGCTGCGTTTGGCGGAGACGGCCCGTCCCGAAGCAGTGATGCAGCTCGCCTCGATCCCGTTCAGTTTGAAAAAATCGGCCAGGACGTTTGCGTGACCGGCTATCCAATCAGCGCGCCGATTGAGTCGTCGCGTTGAGGTTGAGAGCGCCTCCCGATTTTTATTCGCGAACAAAGAAGAGCGCGGTCGATCCAAAGAGCCCGATCACGATCATGGCCGCGTCGTTGTTGATGAAGTACGGATAAACCATCAACGCGATGCCGAGTAGCATCGGTTTCCACAGGTTCATTCGCTTTCCATACATGAACGCGACAAAACCAATCGATCCGAAGACGAATCCGCCGATCAAATTGGCTGCGCTGAAATTGATCATGTCGATCTTGTGGAGCTAGTGCCGCGCCAAGATCGACATTGTGATTGACCGGCGCTGACCGGCAATGACACGATTCCGCCGCAACCACGCATGGCCTCGCAACTTTTTCGCAAGAAAAGCCCCGATCATTTGATGGCGGAAGCGGCCGCGCCGGACCGGCAAATGAAACGCACCCTAGGCGCTTTCGCGCTTACGTGTATCGGCATTGGCGCGATCATCGGCGCGGGAATTTTCTCGCTCACCGGAACCGCGGCCGCGGGTCAAACGTTCGGCTCGCGACTGGAAACGCCGGTGATGAATTTTATCCAAGCGTGGTTTTCGGGAGCGGATGTTGTCCTCGGACGTTCCGGCGCCGGTCCCGCGATTGCGATTTCCTTCATCGTTGCGGGAACGGCGTGCGCTTTTGCCGCGCTTTGTTACGCCGAGCTCGCGTCAATGATTCCGATTTCCGGCTCCGCTTACACTTACTCGTACGCGACCCTCGGCGAGATCATCGCCTGGATTATCGGTTGGGATCTGATTCTCGAATACGCAGTCGGCAACATGGCGGTCGCGGTGAGTTGGTCCGGTTACTTGGTGCAACTTTGCGGCAGCTTCGGCATAAAATTTCCGCTCTGGCTGGTGAGCGATCATGGCACAGCAACGACATTGGTCGCGGCCGGAGGTGAAACACTTAGCAATTTTTCGTCAACGGCGTTGCCGGTCATCGCCGGCCACACCATCGCATTCAATTTGCCGGCCATCCTTATCGTCATCGCGGTGACCTGCCTCCTGGTTTACGGAATCCGCGAAAGCGCGAGGGCGAACACGACGATCGTGATTGTCAAAACGACGGTGGTCGTATTCGTGATCGCGTTCGGCGCTTTCATGGTCAATCCGCCGAACTGGCATCCATTTGTGCCGAACGGATTTGCCGGCGTGATGAGCGGCGCGGCGATCGTGTTTTTCGCATTCATCGGCTTTGACGCGGTCTCGACCACCGCCGAGGAGACGCGCAATCCACAGCGCGATATGCCGATCGGCATCATCGCGAGCTTGATCATTTGCACGTTGCTTTACGTGTTGATGTCGATCGTGCTGACGGGAATCAAAAAGTACACCGTGTATCTTGGCGATTCCTCCGCAGTCGCGACCGCATTTTCGAGTTTGCCTTGGGCGCGCGCTCTCGTAAGCGCAGGCGCACTTGCCGGAACGACTTCAGTGCTGCTCGTTTTCCAACTCGGACAACCGCGTATTTTCATGGCGATGGCGCGCGACGGTCTGCTTCCGCAATATTTTGCGCGCATTCATCGAAAATTTCGAACGCCGCACATTACGACGATTTGGACCGGTGTGGCCGTCGCGGCGGTCGCAGCCTGTGTCGATATCGGCTCGCTCGCCGACCTGACGAACATCGGAACGCTCTTTGCGTTTATTCTCGTTTGTCTCGGTGTGAACGTTCTACGCAAGACGGAGCCAAATCGCCCGCGTCCATTCCGGGCGCCGTTCGTGCCGATCTTTCCAATTCTTGGCGTGATTCTCTGTTTTGTCCTGATGCTCAGTCTACCGCTCGAGACATGGATTCGTTTCTTCGTCTGGCTCGTGATCGGTCTCGCAATCTATTTCCTGTACGGAATTCGTCACAGCAAGCTGCGCAGCGGCGTCGATACCGGCGGGACCGAAGATCAGCCGCCGCCGTTGATCAAAACGTAACATCGACAATCGCCGACGCGGCGCGGCGTCTATTCCTTGTTCGACTTGTCGTAGAAGAGAATGTTGATCAGCAGGAAAATTCCGCAGGCTGCGGCGCCGAGGAAAAAAATGATCGCCAGGCCGGGGTAACCCCAGATCCGGAAGGTTGTGTCGACGCGCATGAGCAGCGCCGCACCAATAATGAGCGAGGCGACGATGAGCCCGACCGTGATGCGGTTCGCGACTTTTTGAAATCCAACCATCAATTTGCGCTCGTCGATCGCGTCCACCTTTATTTTGAACTCATTGTTTGCGATCGCGTCGAAGAGTTTGTTCACGCGCGCGGGTAATCTTTGCACGAGGTCTTTCACTTCCAGGATGCTGCTGAACAAATTTCCGGGCGACAGACTCTTGAATAATCGCTGGCGAAGAATTTGGGCGGCGTTTTTACGGATGGACGCGTTCGGATCGAACTCAGGCGCAAGCGTGCGTCCGATCTGATCGAGATTGAGCAGCGTTTTCCCGAGCATCGTCAACTCGGGCGGAACACGAATGCCGCTCGCGGCGGCAACTTGCGTGACCTCGAGGACGAGTCGTCCAACTTCCATTTGCCGGACCGTGGCCGTCTTTTGCACAGCGACGATTTCCGCGATTCGCCGACGAAAGCCCTGGTCGTCGGACATGTCGCGCGTGTCGCCGATTTTGATCGCGATGTCGGCAGCTTCTTCACCGCGTCCTTCCGAAATTGCGAGCAACAGCTGGATCAAATCTTCCTGCAACCGCGGCATGATGCGCCCGACCATTCCGAGATCGAGAAGGGCGATTCGATAATCCTCCGTGATGAAAACATTCCCCGGATGCGGATCGGCATGGAAAAATCCGGTGACGAGAATTTGGTCCAGGTACGCGCGAAAAACTTCTTCGGCCAGCGCTTCGCCGTCGAATTCCATCCGCGCGAGCGGGCTCATGTCGGTGACTTTTTTGCCCGGCACGTATTCCATGGTGAGGACGCGCGCAGTGCAGTAGTCGTCGATCGGCAACGGCACGATGATGCGCGGATAACTCTGCATGTTCGCGTGAAACGTGGTCAGGTTTTGCGCTTCCAATCGGTAATCGAGCTCGCGCAAAAGGCTTTTGCGAAATTCCTCCAGCATTTGGCGAAACTGGTAACGTTTTCCAAATTCCGTATGTCGATCCAGGAAGTCGGCGAGATCGTAAAGCGCGTCGAGATCGCTCAACACGGCATCGCGAATTCCAGGGCGCTGCACTTTTACCGCAACCGGTTTGCCATCGCGCAGTCGCGCAAGATGGACCTGGCCTAACGAGGCGGACGCGGTTGGTTTTGATTCGAATTCGGAAAACGCTTTGGCGATGCGCACGCCGAGCTCGGACGAAACAATCTGTTCGACTTCGCCGAAGCCGAACGGCTCCACGTTGTCCTGCAATCGAGTGAGCGCTTCAATGTAGGCCTGCGGCATCAGCTCGACGCGCGTGGACAACAGTTGTCCAAGTTTCACAAACGTCGGGCCGAGCTTTTCGAGATCGTCCGCGAGCTCCTCCGCTTTGGCCGCTTCTTTCGGCGCGACGCGCTGCTCCGCTTCCAGCGTTTCGTTCAAGCCGGTTTGCTTCACCAGATCCGAGCCGCCGTATTTGAGCAGCAACCACGCGATCTGCCGGTAGCGATTCAGATGTTGCGGATTTAATGATAAGCCCATGGCCGCACCCGTACAACGCAGTTCGACGCCGAAACGGCCTCAACTCTTCACTGCAAAATCACTAACTGACCTAGGCCGCTTTCTGCGCGTGGCTCTCTTTGTCGTCGATTTCGAGCCAATCGAATAACGTCGTCTTCGCCGGATCAAGATTGTACGGCTTCACTTGTTCGACGAACCAATCGCGCTTCTCCGGATTCTCGTACGGATTGGAGGCGGTGACTTCATCGCCCCAGCGCTTGATCTCGTCGGGCGTTTTCGTCTCGCCACTGCGATTCAGCCACTCGACCATCTCCTGATCGCCTGCGCCGTTTTCGATTTGTGCTTTGAAATCTTCGCCTTTCACGCCCTTAAAGCCGAAGAGCATGTTATCGAGCGGACAATCGAAATGGTATTCGCCAATGTTTCCGCCGACGAGCGCGCGGCATTTGTCGATCGTGCGTCCGAGAATTGCG
>QHOZ01000178.1 GCA_003219495.1 Verrucomicrobiota bacterium
CCAATTGTTCGATATGCCTGCGATCACCAAAGCGGCGCAGAAACACGGCATCATGGTCGGATTCGATTTGGCGCACGCCGCCGGCAATGTTCCGCTTTCACTGCACGATTGGATCGTCGATTTCGCGGTTTGGTGTTCCTACAAATATCTAAACGCCGGACCGGGCGCGATCGGCGGCGCATATTTGCATGAGCGTCATGCGACCAACACTAAACTGCCGCGCTTCGCCGGTTGGTTCGGCAACGATCCGAATACGCGATTTCAAATGCAGCTCGAGCCGGAATTCATTCCGGTCGCTTCCGCCGACGCGTGGCAAGTGAGCAATCCGCCGATTTTTTCAATGGCGCCGTTGCTCGCGTCGTTGTCGATCTTCGATGAAGCGGGCGGAATGGAAAAACTCCGCGAGAAATCGGTGAAGCTGACCGGCTATTTGGAATTCCTGATCGGCAACGCGGGCTCGAAGCGTTACTCAGTGATCACGCCGAGTGACCCGAGTGCGCGCGGGTGTCAGTTGTCGATCCTCGCGCACGAACATCCAAAAGAACTGTTCAAGGAACTCCAGACCGCCGGCGTAAAATGCGATTTCCGCGAACCGAATGTCATCCGCGTCGCTCCCACTCCGCTCTACAACACGTTTGAGGACGTTTGGCGCTTTGCGGAGATTTTGAGTTCGCATAAATAACGCCGCTAGCTGAGCAGCGTTTTCACGCAGTCGATCAGGACCGAGATCGAAAACGGCTTCACGAGATATTTCACTTCGTGCTTGTTAAAGAACAACGCGATATTCGGATCGGCCGCAAAACCGGTGATGAAAATGAAACGGTCTTCCAGCGTTGGCCGCACTTCCTTGGCCTTTAAATAAAATTCGTCGCCGCGGAGCTTCGGCATTTTCAAATCGCAAATCACCGCGTCGTATTCGTGCGCCTTGACCTTCATCATCGCTTCCTCGCCATCAAAGGCGACATCGACCAGGAAATTTTCGTCGGCCAGGATCCACTGCAGCGCGGAGGCCAATTGTTTGTCGTCATCCACCACGAGGAGCGCTTTTAGCTCGAGGCTATGGATCACCGGTTCGAGAGGTTGGGATTCAGGTTCGAATCGCTTCATGCGGGCGGCCCTCTTTAAGCAACCCCAGTGCCACGACTAGGGAATCAATCGAGATCGGCCGGCTTGTTTAGATTGCGAAAAAGCGATCGGTCCTGCGGCGATACTTTAATCGCCCGCATTTTTCCAACGGCGATTAGCCGTCGCACGACTGCCTGAAGCGAGAAATCGTGACCGTTCAGCGCGGCAAAAAGATCGACATCGGCGTTCCGCGGATAAATCGCGGCGAGCGGCTCCGCTTGATTATCGATCATCGGAACAACACCGCAGCCGGGTTCAACTTTGCCGAGCAAGCCGCGCAAGTATTCCGCGGTCACGAATGGCGTGTCGACCGCCAGCACAAGCAAGTGAGCGCTCGTTGCGCGCAATAACGTGGCCAAAATTCCGCTTAACGGTCCGCGCGACGGTTCCGAGTCGGCAACGAACTGAATATTTTCCGGTCGCCACGACGGGTCGGTTCGCGCGGCGATGAAAGTTTCCTGTGGCGAAATCTGACGCAAAGTGTCGAGCTGATGTTGCCAGAGTTGCCGATTGCGAAAGAGCGTCGTCGCTTTGTCCTGACCCATCCGACGAGACTCGCCGCCGGCGAGCAAAACTGCACTAAAGGTCATTCGACAGCGATCGGGACGTCCGCCGTTGAGTGCAAAATTCCGTCAGTCAAAATTTTCGCGCGCAAACCGCCGCGGCCTTTCAGAAAATTTTCCGCGTCCGGCGCGATCGCTCCATTCATCCAGTAACATGGCCGGCACTCTTCCATTCCGGAAAAACGGACGCCTTGAAGTTCGAATTCCTTCCCTATCAGCGAGCTAAGATCGACACCGCGGGTCACGACATTGCGTCGAACAAGCGACGGCGAACAATCCTTGAGCTCGAGCGCGTCGCACATCTCATTGAACACCTCGAGCGAGAAAAATGTGATCTGCCCTTTGTAATCGTCGCGATAATCGAAAAAGCGGTCGCCGCGAATTCCGTGACCAGCGACGCATTCCACCGTCGGGACTTCCACCACTGGAAACTCATCCGGCTCGCGGCCATGATGTCCGAAAAAATTGTGACCGCGCGAAATGTAAAGGTGACAGATTTCCACCGCGACGAATGATAACATTGTCTGCGAGCTCATGAAAGAAGACGGAATCGGACCGGGGCAAATCATTCGCCGAAAACAAGACGGCGCGCTCGAGTACGATCACGATGAGCTAACCATCGAGGAGCCCCTCGAGATTCGAATCGGCGACCAAACAGTTGCGACAACGATGCGCACGCCGGGGCATGATGAAGAACTCGCCGCCGGATTTCTTTTGTCCGAAGCGATTCTCAAATCGGGCGATAAGATCGACAACTTCTCGCGACCGGAAGCGGCGCGAAACCGCGAGAACATCATCGTTGTCGACTTCGCCGGCGCAAAAGGAATCAAATTGAACGCCGCACAGCGATTCGGCACGAATTTATCGAGCTGCGGGTTGTGCGGCAAGGAAAGCGTCGAAGCAATCCGCCAAAATTTCTCGGCACTCCCTCCGAACGATTTTCGGATCGATATCCAAATGTTGCTTTCATTGCCCGACAAATTGCGCGCGAACCAATCCGACTTTGCCCGAACCGGCGGAATTCATGCCGCCGGAATTTTCGACGCGAACGGCACAGCATCGATCGTTCGCGAAGACATTGGCCGGCACAACGCAGTCGATAAGGTAATCGGCCGCGCATTTCTCGACGGAAAACTTCTGTTGGATCGACATCTACTTCTCGTGAGCGGTCGCGCGTCGTTTGAAATCATGCAAAAAGCGCTCGCCGCTGGAATTCCGATCGTCGCCTCAGTTTCGGCCCCGTCGAGCCTCGCGATGGATTTTTGTCGCGAAATGAATCAAACGCTGATCGGTTTCTTGCGACCACCGTCGTTCAACATCTACTCACACGTCGAACGCGTGATTCTCGATTAGGATTTCGCTTCGCGAAGAATTCGATCGACGCCCGCGGCAGGATCAGCCGAGGGCGCGATGCTAATGATAACGCTTTTGCTGACTGGCGTATTGCTACGCTCGGCGCTGTTGTTAATCGAAACGAGCGCGTTCGCTTCGGGGAAATATGTCGCGGTGCAACCACGCGCGATCTCGATCGGCGCAACCATGAAATTCCGCGCGACGCGCGTTTCATCTCTGTAGTAGCTCGTTAGATCGACGAGCTGGCCTTGCTGAAGTCCCGCCGCCGCAATGTCGTCGGCGTTCATGAAAATCACGCGTCGCCCGTTGTAAACGCCGCGGTAACGATCGTTCAGTCCGTAAATCGTGGTGTTGAACTGATCGTGACTGCGCACGGTCGTCATTAAATATTGTCCACGTTCGAGTCGAAGAGGCGCTAGTTCAGAGACGATGAACTTCGCTTTGCCTTCCTTGTTGTTGAACTTCCGTTGATCTCGCGTGTCGTTCGGCAAATAGAAAATATCTTTCCGGATCCGCGCGTTGTAATCGTCGAAGCCGGCGACGACGTGCTCGATATGATCTCGCACGCGATCGTAATCTCCAACGAGCGCCTCCCAATCAACCGTGGAGCGCGAGCCGAGTGTCGCTTTCGCAAGGCCCGCGACAATCGCCGGCTCGCTGAGAAGATGTTGGCTCGCCGGCTCGGCATGTCCGCGCGAAGGATTGATGATCCCCATCGAATCTTCCACCGTCACAAATTGCTCGCCGCTCGATTGTCGATCTTTCTCTGATCGACCAAGACACGGAAGGATCAGCGCGATCTCGCCCGTGATGAGATGCGCGCGATTCAGTTTCGTCGAAACGTGCGCGGTCACCCGACATTTTTGAAGCGCTTCCGCGGTGAACTCCGTGTCCGGCGTTGC
>QHOZ01000179.1 GCA_003219495.1 Verrucomicrobiota bacterium
GGAATTGCTGGAAGAACATCGTGCGCTCCTTCGCGAAATTTTTCCAAAGTTCAACGGCGCCGAGATCAGCAGGAAATAACCGAGTCATGGCCGCATCTTCGTCGGAACTGAAGGTCGAGATTGGGCATGTCTTGTTCGTCGACATCGTTGGTTATTCCAAGTTGCTGATGGACGAACAGACCGAGCAGTTACAAAAATTAAAAGAGATCGTGTGGGCAACCGAGGAGTTCCGCCGGGCTCAGGCGGAAGGGAAGCTGTTGCGCCTGCCGACCGGTGATGGTGGCGCTCTCGTTTTTCGCAATGATCTGGAATCGCCGGTGAAGTGCGCGCTTCTGAAGCGTCATTCCGAACTTCATGTGCGCATGGGTATCCACAGCGGTCCGGTCAATGAAGTCACCGACTTGAATGCGCAAGCAAACATCGCCGGCGCCGGCATCAACATCGCGCAACGTGTGATGGATTGCGCCGATGCCAGTCACATTCTGTTGTCGCGACATGTCGCGGAAGACTTGGAGCAATATCCGCGCTGGCGTTCGTATTTGCATGATCTCGGCGAATGCGAAGTGAAGCACGGTGTCCGCATCGGGTTAGTGAATTTTTACTCCGAGGAATTTGGAAATCTCGCCACGCCGAAAAAACTCAAAGACCTCCGCAAGAAGCGCGCACGGACGCGAATTGTGGTCGGACTCAGTATCGCCGCCGCACTCGCGATCGCCGCTGGATTGTTTGTTCTTCGCAAAAGATCGACGTCGTTTGCGAATATTCCGCACAACAGTATTGCGGTGCTGCCATTCGTCGACATGTCGCAGGAAAAGGACCAGGGATACTTCTCGGACGGCATCTCTGAGGAGCTGCTGAATCTGCTGGCGAAGAACTCGATATTCCGGAAATCGCGCGGCGGCTCCACGTGGCGCATGTGTTGGAAGGCTCGGTGCGCAAGGCGGGCGACCAGGTGCGGATCACGGCGCAATTGATTCACGCCGCCGACGGCTTCCACATGTGGTCGGAGACTTACGACCGCAAGCTCGACGACATTTTCAAGATCCAGGATGAGGTTGCCGGGAAGGTGGTGAAAGAGCTGAAGGTGACTTTGCTCGAACCGCAGCCGAAGGTGCGAACGACCGATCCAAAGGCCTACGCGCTTTTTCTCCAGGGGGCGCAGCTTGGACGGCAAAAGACCGCGGAGGGGTATGAGAAGTCGGACGCGCTTTATCGCCAGGCGCTCGAAATCGATCCGCGATACGTGCCCGCCTGGTCAGAGCTGGCTCGAAATTCTTTAAACAAGTTGGGCAGCAGCTTTGTATCGAGACAAGAAGGGCTTGCCCGCGCTCGGGAAGCTGTGCAGAAAGCGCTGGCGATTGATCCAGACTACGCACCGACACATATCAGACTTGGTAACATCGCCAAGGTAGAAGGGGACGACGCGGGCGCGGCAAAGCACTTCGAGCGCGCGTTAGCACTTGATCCGACCGATATCAGTGCGCTTACCAGTGCCTGCACTCTTCTAGTGAATCTCGGCCGCGTGGACGAGGGTCTCGCGCTAAATGAGGCCGTTGTTCGCCGGGATCCGGTGAACACGGCGACGCTGGACAACCTGGCTTTGCACCAGCGCCTTTCCGGCAGGTACGACGAAGCAATTGCCACGTTTCGCACCGTGCTGAGCCTGAACCCGAACATGGGCGGCTCGCACGCCCAACTCGGGACGGCGCTGATGCTGAAGGGTGATGCGACCGCAGCGCTTGCCGAGTTTGAGCAGGAGAAAAACGAGGCTTACCGGATGATCGGGCTGCCGATGGCCTACTGCGCGCTCGGGCGCAAAGCCGACTCAGATGCCGCGCTCGACGCTCTGATCGCGAAGTACGAGAAGGACTTCTCCTACAACATCGCCTACGTCTACGCGTTCTGCGGCGATGCCAACAAGGCGTTCCAGTGGCTGGACAAAGCCGTCGTTTATCAGGACGTGGGACTCAGCGAAATAGTAGAGGAGAACCAGTTCGACAAAATCCATTCAGACCCGCGCTGGCTGCCGTTCCTGCGCAAAATCGGCAAGGCCCCCGACCAGCTGGCCAAGATCGAGTTCAAGGTACCGCCGCTGCCGCAAGCGAAGTGACAAGTGACCTTTGACCAGCTAGAGGCGACTGACCTCAGTGGCCATGGCGGCTCGGTGAGACGCCGCTACCTATTCGACCCGCCCCCGTCCTTGCGACGGGGGATTGTCGATCTTATATTTGGAGAACGCGTAACAAGCGACGATTAGCGGAGATAATTTATGGCAACGACAATTGCTGCTCCTAAAACGAAAGCGGCCCCGACGACAGCGGAAGATTTTCTGCCGCTCGAGGGCACGGATCATATTGAATTTTACGTCGGCAACGCCAAGCAGGCTGCGCACTATTACAAAAGCGTTTTCGGTTTTCAAAGTCTGGCTTACGCCGGACCGGAAACCGGCATCAAAGATCGCGCGAGCTACGCGATCCGGCAGAACAAGCTGACGTTTGTTCTGACAACCCCGCTCAAGCCTGGCAACGAGATCGCGGATCATATCGCCAATCATGGCGACGGTGTAAAAGCGATCGCGCTCAAAGTGAAAGACGCGACCTCGGCCTGGAAGGAAACAACCAAGCGCGGCGGCAAAAGTTATCTCGAGCCGAAAACGATGAAGGACGATCACGGCAAGGTCGTGATCAGCGGGATTCACACTTACGGCGAAGTCGTGCACTTGTTCGTCGAGCGCGACGATTATACCGGACCGTTCATGCCGGGCTTCGAAAAGTGGGAGTCGTCATTCGAAACGAAAGAGACCGGGCTGCAATATTGCGATCACTGCGTCGGCAACGTCGGTTGGAACCAGATGAACCCGTGGGTGAAATTTTACGAGGACGTGATGGGAGGACATCTCCACTGAATACTCCGCGCTCATGAGCAAGGTGATGAGCAACGGCAACGGTTTCGTGAAGTTTCCGATCAACGAGCCGGCCGAAGGGAAAAAGAAATCGCAGGTGGAAGAGTATCTCGATTTTTATAACGGCGAAGGCGTCCAGCACGTTGCGATCGCGACCAAGAACATTGTCGAGACAGTAGAAGAATTGCAGAGACGCGGCCTCGAGTTCTTGAATATCCCGTCGACCTACTACGATGAACTGCCGTCGCGCGTCGGTCACATCGATGAAGATCTCGGACCGTTGAAGCGGCTCGGGATTTTGGTCGATCGCGATAACGAAGGTTACTTGCTCCAGATCTTTTCGAAGCCGGTGGAAGATCGGCCGACGTTGTTCTTCGAAATCATTCAACGCAAAGGCGCGAAGAGTTTCGGCAAAGGAAACTTCAAGGCGTTGTTTGAAGCGCTCGAGAAAGAGCAGGAGCGTCGGGGGAATTTGTAAGGAGGAAGATCGACAATGCCGTTTTATCAAAGACTTGGAGAGTTACCGAGAAAGCATCACATCTGGTTTCATCGCAACGGTCAGGGACCGGGTTACAAAAACGAAGGCATCTATTATGAGCACGTGGTGACGACCGAGGGCTTCAACGAGGCGTTCTCGATCATGTATCACCTGCGACCGCCGACGCGCGTGCGCAGTGTGAAACTTCTCAAATGCGAAGAGCTCAAGAAAGCCGCCGATAGTCCGTTGCGTCATCATCATTTGAAAACGGCGAACATGCCGCGCCGCGGGGATCTCTACAGCGGACGCGTGCCGATCTTGTTCAATCAGGACATGACGGCGTGGCGTTGCCGCCCGGAAAAAGATTACGGGCAGTTTCAATATTACAAAAACGGCGGCGCCGATGAGACCATCTTCATCTTCAAAGGCGGCGGCACGATCGAATCGATGTTCGGCAAACAACGTTATCGCGCCGAAGATTACATCGTGATTCCACGCGGGATCACCTACCGCCTCGTTCCGGACAATGTGCAGGAGGAAGATTATCTGATTCTCGAATCCGCCGGGCCGGTGCGAATCCCGAAACGGTATTTGAACAGCGAAGGCCAAATCAAAATGGGTTCGCCTTATTCGGAACGGGATTTTCACGGACCGACCGAGCTCAACGTGATCGACGAGGAGAAGGACACTGAAATTCTTGTGAAAGACGGTCCGCGCTGGACTTGCGTGACCATGGCGCAGAACCCGTTCGATGTCGTCGGCTGGGATGGTTACGTTTATCCGTTCACATTTAACGCGCAGGATTTTGAGCCGATCACGGGCACGGTGCATCAACCGCCGCCGATCCATCAAACTTTCGAGATCCGCGGCTACGTTGTCTGTACATTCGCACCGCGTCACCTCGACCTCCATCCGGAAGCGGTCAAAATTCCCTGGGTGCACGACAACGTTGAAGCCGACGAAGTATTGTTTTACGTGCGCGGCAATTTTGGTTCGCGAAAAGGAATCGAGCCGGCGTCGATCACGTTGCATCCGCGCGGAATTCCGCATGGACCGCATCCGGGAACGATCATGGCCAGTAAAGATGCGACGCGCACTGAAGAGCTCGCGGTCATGTTCGACACGCAACACACGCTCGAGCTAACCGAAGCGGCGGTGAAGCTCGACGACGAAAAATATCCGTTGAGCTGGCTCGATTAAGGTGAAGTCCTCCGGCAACGGCGAAACGGAATTGCAAGCGGCCGAGCGTCGCATTCGCAGCCTTCCCAAGTGCGGTGTGGCGAAGCTCGCGCGCATGGAAGAAACTTTTCTACATCTCCTGGAGGCTATCGGCGAAGATCCGCAGCGCGAAGGATTGCTGAGAACGCCAACGCGCGCGGCGAAGGCGTTTGAATTTCTCACGAACGGTTACCGACAGGACCTGGACGAGATCATTAACGGCGCAATCTTCACTTCGGAAGCGAGCGAGATCGTTCTCGTCAAAGACATCGAGCTGTATTCAATGTGCGAACACCACCTGTTGCCGTTTATCGGCCGCGCGCACGTCGCTTACATTCCGAACGGAAAAGTGATCGGCCTTTCGAAAATCGCGCGCATTGTCGATGTTTTCGCGCGGCGTCTGCAGATCCAGGAACAGCTCACCGTTCAAATCGCTGACGCACTGATGAAGTGTTTGGAGCCGCTTGGCGTCGGCGTGGTCGTCGAAGCAAAACATCTTTGCATGATGATGCGCGGCGTTGAAAAACAGAACTCGGTCATGAAAACGTCGTGCCTGCTCGGCTCGTTCAAGGAAGACGCGCGCACGCGTTCCGAATTCCTCGCCCTTCTCAAAGAATAACGCCGTCATGCTCCTGACGGTCAGTAAGCGGCTAGAATTTTCAGCCTCGCGGAGATTGTTCGTCTCGCTCTGGACCGAAAGCGAAAACGTCGCCGCGTTCGGCGAGGAGAGTCGCGCGCAACACGGAACCGGTCGCAACTACGTCGTCTATTTTGTTTTCAGCGGCCGCGTCGATCCTGTCACCGGAATGCTGATCAACATTAGCGAGATCAAACGCCGCGCGGGCGAAGTCGTCGACAATCAGTTCGATCATAAATTTCTGAACGAAGACAATCCGGCGTTTCGCGAGGTTGCGCCAAGCGCCGAGAACGTCGCGCGTCAATTGTTTCAGGACGTCGCGCCGCTATTTTCCGATGTCGATGCAAAACTGGTGGCGGTCCATCTGATTGAAACGCCGGATCGCAGCGCGACGTTCTTTGCCGACGGTGCGTGCGACGCGAATTACTGGTTCGAATTTTCCGCGGCCCGCCAAACAATGTCGCCGCGATTGACCGCGGCAGAAAACGCGAAACTCTTCGGCGAATCAACCGGGATCCACGGTCACAATTACCGTGCGCGGCTCAGTTTTCGAAAAGAAAAAAGCGACCGTCCGATCGTTCAGCAACACGATGTCGATCTTTGCATCAAATCTTTGCGCGAAGAATTCGATCACAAGTTTCTCAATGAACAGTCTTCATTGAAAGACCGGCCGCTCACAACGGAGAGCCTCGCAATTTATCTTCGTGAACGCGTAGCATCGGCTCTTCCCGTTCATCGCGTACGATTGCACGAACGGGAGGATTTTTTGGCCGAAGTGTGGCCGGAGCAAACCGTCTTTCTCGGGATGCAAATGCGCTTCAGCGCCGCGCATCGCTTGCACGTCCCATCGTTTTCGGACGAGAAAAATCAGGAACTGTTCGGTAAATGCGATAATCCGCGCGGCCACGGTCACCTTTATCTTGCCGAAGCGACGATCGGCGGAAATTACGACGAGCGCAGCGGCACGCTCTACGATTTCGTCGCGTTTCGAGATGCGCTTCGTGAATCAATCGAGCCCTGGCAAGATAGACATCTAGATATAGAGACAGAAGATTTCCGAAAAATCTCTTCGACTGGTGAGAACATTGTCCGGGCGCTCTGGTCGAAGATCGACAGTCGCGTGAATCAACAACTCGCGCGCTTGCGTTTGTGGGAGACGAACAATAATCGGTTCACGCTGCGGCGGACATGAAACGAATCCTGATCACCGGCGCCAGTCGTGGAATCGGGCGCGCGATCGCGCAAAAACTCGCGGCGCCGGATGTGACGTTGCTCTTGCATGGGCGCGATACGGTTGCCCTTGCTGAGACATGCAAGGCGGTTGGATCGAACTGCGCCGGCGTCGTTAAATTAATTCACGATCTCGCGACCGAGAAAGGCGTCGCTGATCTAATTGCACAGGTCGGCAGCGATCCGCTCAATGTTCTGATTAACAACGCAGGAATCGCGGTGGTAAAACCGTTTCGCGAAATCACCTTCGAAGAATGGAAGCAAACGATCGGCGTGAACGTGACCGCGCCGTTTCTGTTGATGCAGACTTTCGCCGGTCACATGCCGCCCGGCTCGAGCATCGTAAACATTCTTTCAGTCGCAGCCAAAACGGCGTTCCCGAATTGGAGCGCCTACTGCATGAGCAAATTTGCGCTCGAAGGATTGTCGCAATCGATTCGCCAGGAACTGCGAGAACATTGCATCCGCATGATCAACATTTATCCGGCGGCCACGAATACCGAAATTTGGGACGGTGTTTCCGGCGATTGGCCGCGCGAGAAGATGATTTCGCCCGAGCAAGTCGCGGATGCGGTCGCTTACGCCTTGTCCCGGCCGGCGGACGTCGCGGTCGAGAACATCACGCTTTCCAACGCGGCGGGAAATCTGTGATGATACAGTACGCAATGATCGCCGCGTTAAAAGACGAGATCGGGATCAACGACATCGCATCGGTCATCGCGTCGGCAGTTTTCCTCGTCGCCGGTTTCATTTGGGGGAAATACAAGGAGCGCCGGCGAAAATTCGGCCGCAACCTCGAGGAATACGATTTCTATCCGTTCACGGTCACGCGTGAAAACTTCGGCGAGTTCAATCTGAACAACTTCCGGCTCGGGATGCATTACTTCCTCAAGAACGAAGACCACACCGCTGCGCGACAGCTGATCTTTATCGGTGAGCAAAGCAACGTGCGCGAGAAACTCGAGCCGGCCGAGCAAAAGGAGTACGCGCGTTTGTTCGAAAAATACGACGGCAAAAAGATCATCGATGATACCCACGAGTTCCTCGAAAACTATGAGCGGATCGTGCGCTTGGTCGGAAAATCGTTTCCAAACACCGGGATCGAGATTTTATTGCACAACCTCGCTGACCCGGCGCATTCCCTGATTACGCTGGAGAACAACGTTACCGGGCGGCATCTCCGCGACGGAGCGACGAATTTGCTGATCGATTTCAAGCGGCGACAACTGACGAACGAGGACAAGCTGAATTACGAGCTGAATATCGGCTCGCGAAAATTCAAATGCACTTCGATTCCAATCAAGCGCAAGGATTTCGGAATCGTGGGCGGAATCTGCATCAACATCGACGCCAACTACATCACCGAAGACGTTCTGAAAGATCGACAACGGATCGAAACGTGGTTCCAGAATTTTCTCCGGACCGACATGCAGCTCGATGAAAATATTTTGAGCAAGGATGAATACGCCAAGGCGCTCAAAGGCAAGCGCCACTTCAAAGACGAGAGCGTCTGAGCGCCTAGGGTGTAATTTCGAATAACTCGCGGTAGATCTCTTTACCGCTCTGCCCGATTTCGACACGATATTGGCCCGCAGGGAAACCGGTCGCCGGTTTTTTCAAACTGAATTCGCCTTCGCGTTTGCCGGTGTCGGATTTGCTCGTTGCAATCAGATGATTTTTTTCCACACCGTTAACAGCGGCGGCGATCCAACGGACTTCAACCGGTTCGCCAGCGGCGCCGGGTCTAAGATTCCAGCGAAAATACAGTGCGGCGACCGTGTGAGAGAAAGGCGGCCTGATCTCGCCATTCGGTGCCCCACCCACTAATTCATGGCGCCCGAGCGGTTCGGCTTTGGAAACGATTTGTAGAATAGTTTGATATGTCGGGTCGCTCGGCGGCAATTTTGGATCGAAGTTTTTGTCCGGCTCGACGAAGCGCAACTCTGCGCCGTTCAGGATAAGTACGATCCCATATCGCGTAATCAGGCGGCCCCCGAACGACCGAGCATCAAATTGCGACTCGATGAGCCAGCCGTTCTTATCAAGCGGCTTGGGCAGGGGACTAAATTCAAGACCGCCGTGATGTTCGCTTAGGTTGAGCGTTTCGCCGAGGCTTACTGAAATTGTTTCGCCGTAGTCGCTGACTTTGTCCTCTTGACCGTTACGCAGGGAAAGAAAGCGCGCCCCATTGCTTTTCGTTTGCAGGAGCAGCTGTGGCGGTTGGGTGGGCTTGACGCGTATCGATTGAAACGGACCCTTTTCCAACCATTCTCGCGTGATCGATTCCTCACCGGCCGCAAGGGCGGCTGCCGGAAGACAGAGAAGCAATATGCGAAATATTTTCACGGACCGTATGGTGTCGTGCTCTGGCACCCTGGATCGGCCCAGTCCTTTTGCGGATGATATGGAACTGTGTGTTTCAGTTCCTCTTTTCGGCAGCGAATCTCGTTGTCCCCGTACGTTGCGTAGTCCGGTATGGACGCCCTGATATTGAAAGTGTCGGGATCATCCGGATCGGAGGCAATTCCATCGGTGGTTCCTTCGCTGGTGGTCGGGATCATATCGCCGTCGGAATCGCTTACCCCATACAATACGTGTTGCCCGACTAATGCGTCATAGAGCGCAATGTGATGTCTTTCATGCTGAAGGATTTCAGCGACACATTTGATTCCTTTTCCTGAGCCACAGCCCAAAACCGATCCCCACGGAGGAGCTCCAACGTACGTAATCGGGCCCTGATTACTTAAAGCCGCCAACGGACATAAACGGACATCGTGATCGGTGTTAGGCAAGCTATAGCCGAGACGGCGGCCGGCGTCCGTCTCGCCATCAAAGATATCGTTTGCGCCAATGCCGCAGACGTCGCCCTCTTTCCAATAGTAAAACCAATTGGGGTTTCCTTTAACACCGCCGGGATGATTCGTGGCGAGCTTGGGAAAGAACACCTTTACGGTCGCGCTCTCGATTGATTGGCCATCGACGAGCAATTGCACTTTCTTTTTCCCAAAGGCGTCGTTTTGCGAGGGCAGACCTGTGAATTTTAACTTTGCCTGTAGAAATCCGGCCTCAACAATGGGTTTTCCATCCGGAGTGGAAGGATCCCATTCCATTTTTGAGCTGCCGATTCCATCCATTTTAAAACGAACATGATCCTTTATCTTTTGGAGTATGTTTTGTCCTCCCGGCGTAACCTCCGCTTTGAAGTAAACGTTTAGAACACCGGGATTCTCGGTGCTAAAGCTATATTGCTGCTGTGTGTTCCGGGAACGTCCCATTCCTGACGGATCGTCGTTGTGCCGTGCGCCTTCACCGGTTCGTCCGATACGGAAACGCCGATAAGATCGGGGTACCACTTTTCTGTTTGCGTCTTGGATGAAACTCTGACCTTCAGACCTTTCTCCTCGAGCGTGTTGTAGGTCACATCGAATTTGTAAGCGTCGGACGTCGCGTGAATGGTGACGGAGAAGTTCACAGTACTCTGGCCCTTCGCCGTTTTCTGACCTTCGCTGGCATCGATTTGTAAATCGCCTGGTGAAAAGGAGCCTTGTCCGGATCCACCGTGACCTGCTCCGGGGCGGTCGTTCTCCTTGCTCCAGTAGTGCAAGTTAGAAACAGTGCTCGACCAAGAAGAATCGCCCACTACCACTCGCATTTTCCCCGTGTCGTCGATTTCCTGGGTCGCTGAAAAGAAAGCATGCGACTTTTTTGTGCCATTCAGCGGTGACAGCAATGTTCCGAAAACGCCCCCCATGCCTCGTCCGCCGAACCATTCCGTTTGATCGAACACGCCGGTCCAATAACATTTCACAACGAAACCATCGGGCGTTCGGTCTCCAATATCCGGCGCATCGTCGGCATGGGCGCGAGACACGTTCACCGCCACAATGAGTCCGAGCGCGAGCGTTAGCCTAATAGCCCACATAGGCGGACTTCGCGCAAAACGCGGTGCGCAAAACACAACCGCGGCTGGGAGGTGTCGGCGGCAAATTCTTTCCCTGAATTGTTTTCACTTCCAGCGACTCCGGATAAAACAATCGCGCGCCTTCTGTCGTGAAGATCATCGCTGGAATCAATCCGCGCAGCGGCTGTTCGATAACGAATTCCGGCGGACCCTTCGACAACCACGAGCGCGCTTCGCGGGAAATTTTGGTGACAATGCTGAAGCGCTTCTTGTTTTCGTCGTGGGCGACATAGACGAGCACATAATAATTACCGGACGGGTAGAGCCGCACTGCTGACATTTCCCGCGCGTCGATCTCAGTGGTGGGTTGTTTCGTCGGTTCGCTCCATTTCTTGGCATCACGCTAAATGCTATGACACAAAAAGGATTTCCCCCCTTCTCGTCCGATCCACCAAAGATGAAGAATTGGGCCATCGGCATACAAGCAAGGCTGCGCCGAGATGGCGCCTCCGATCTCAAAGGCAAGGCCTTTAATCTGTCCGGTGCTTTGCCACACAATTCCATCGTCGGAACGGGCCAATTCCACCTGCGGCTCTTCGTTTACTTCGCGAGGAACCGCGTAAGCAGCCCAAAACTGGTCATTCCATTTCGTGGCGGTGAACGACGCAATTTCGTCCTCGTTGCCATTGCTTGGCGCGAAGATGGGATTGTCTTTTGATTTTTCCCACTTCACACCATCCACGCTGTGGGCGAATCCAATGGCACAAGTTCGTTCCTCACTGGAGAACGT
>QHOZ01000024.1:0-1764 GCA_003219495.1 Verrucomicrobiota bacterium
CCTGCACAACTATTGCCCGTTGCCGGTCGAAGTGCTGCACGCTTCGCCCGATTGTTATAAGTTTTCTTCGCCCTATGGCAGAGAACGCGAGCGCGCGATCAAACAAACCTTTCAGACGATCGATTTCGCCGAGCGTCTCGGCGCGCCGTTCGTTGTAATGCATTGTGGCGAAGTTTCGATGAAGCCGGACATGGATTCGTTCGTGAAGTTCGCGCGGAAGGGCAAACTGCTTTCTCGCGAGTACGTTCGCGAAAAAATTCGCGCCGTCGAAAAACGGGAGGCCGCGTCGGCATCTCATCTCGAGCGGGTGAAAGATTGTTTGAAACGAATCGCCGAATACGCCGCCGAAAAGAAAGTGAAATTTGGAATCGAAGGCCGCCGCGGTTACGAAGAAATTCCAAGCGAGCGCGAGCTGCCGGCGTTGCTCGACGAATTGAATTCGCCTCAATTCGGTTATTGGCACGACTTCGGTCACATCCAAATCAAAGAGAACCTCGCGTTTCTCGATCACGCGGAATGGCTGCGGCAGATCGGTCCGCGCGCGTTCGGTTGTCACGTGCAGGATTGCATTTGGCCGGCGCAAGATCACCAGCCGCCGTTCGCGGGCGACGTCGATCTTGAGAAGCTCGTGCCCTTGTTGCCTAAAGATTGCGCGTGGGTTTGGGAAATGAGCCCGCGCAAAACCACGGAAGAAATCACGCGGTCGGTGGAAAATTGGAAAAAACATTTCGGTTCCTCAAACGGAAAGTCCGATCCGGACCAGCATCAGTCGGAAGCGAGCAAATGAAGAAAATCATCCTCACCATTATTCAGCTCGCGGTCACAGTTGGTCTGCTCTACTGGGTTTATCACGATCCGAAAAAGCTTGGGGAGATGCGCCACGCGCTGACTCATGCGCGCTGGGAATGGTTAGTCGCCGGCATTTTCTCGTATGTCGTCGTCGAGATCGCGGCCGCGTTTCGGTGGGGGATCCTGTTGAGGGTGCAGGGAATTAATCTGAGTTTCTCGCGGGTCACGGGATTATTCCTGATCGGAATGTTTTACAATCAGTTCCTGCCCGGCGGCACCGGCGGAGACATTATTAAGAGTTATCTGCTCTGGAAAGAGACGGACCGGAAAGCGGGCGGACTGCTGGCCGTGGTGTTCGATCGCTTCATCGGTCTCGTCGCGCTGGTCGCAACCACGGCGACGCTTGTCAGCTTGCGCTTTGATTTGTTGGCGCAAACGCATGAGACCCGGCGATACCTTTGGATCCTGATCTTTTGCCGCACAAATTTCCGGGACGCGAAAAGTTGATCGAGATCGCCGCCGCTTATCATCTCTACGCGCACCACTGGGTCGCAACCTCGTTGGCATTCGCCGCATCCCTGGTCGCTCATCTCGCGACCTTCACGACTTTTCTTTGCGCGGCGTTCGCGTTGCGCGCTGATGTTCCGGTTACGAATTTTTTTGCGGTCATGCCAATCGAGCGCACCATATCGGCGCTGCCGATCAGTTTCGCAGGCGTTGGACTTCGCGAGAAAGTTCTGCAAACGATGCTGCATCAGGTTTGCGGCGTGAACGAAGGCGTCGCCGTGCTCATTGGTTCGCTCAGTTTTCTCATCATGGTGGTGTGCTGTCTGCCCGGCGGCGTTGTTTAATTCTTATACAAACCGAGCGGCGACACCAAGCGCGTGAAGTTGCGCGAAATGCAACGCGAAGTTAAGACGGCGGAGCATGAAATCCCGGAGCCGCAATAGGCAACGCGTCGCGCGGCATAAAACT
>QHOZ01000024.1:1788-24422 GCA_003219495.1 Verrucomicrobiota bacterium
AAGCAAACTGCTGCCCCTACAGAAAAGAAACAAAGCGCGCCCGTTCGTCAGCGCGACTTTCGCGATGACGGTCGATGGAAAAATCACGACACGCGATTTCGCGCCGGTCGACTTCACTTCGCGCGAAGATAAGCAGTTTCTCTTTCGACAACGCGCGTTGTCCGACGCCGTGATCATTGGTCACAGCACGTTGAAGCGAGATAATGTGCGGCTTGGGATTTCGGAAGAGTTGCGAGCGCAGCGAACGAAGCGTGGTCAAACGGCCGCGCCTTTGCGGGTGATTGTTTCGCGTGAAGGCAGAATCGATAGCCAGCTGAAACTTTTTCAGTCCGAGATTTCGCCGATCCTGATCTTCTCCACGAAAAAAATGCCGCGCGACGTCCGGAAGACTTTACGCGAGAAAAAAGCGAACCTGCACTTGAGCGACACGGAAGATGTCGATCTTCGCGAAATGCTGCGGATCTTGCAGCGCGACCACAAGGTGCGCCGCATTGCCTGCGAAGGCGGGCCGATTTTATTTCGATCGATGCTCGAGCTTGGATTGATCGACGAATTGAATCTCACGATCGCGCCCTACATGTTTGGCGGCGCCAACGCGCCGACGCTCACTGGTTTGGCCAAAGAATTTCTACCAAAGAGCGTGCACTGCTCGCTGAAAAATATGCGCGTCGTGGGCGACGAATGTTTTTTGACCTACCGCCTCCGGAAAAAGTCGCGCAACTGAAATGCACAAAACGAATTCAATCATTATGCGCGCGCCGAAGATGTCGATCTTCGAAACAGCGGCGAACCTCGAGCTGTGGCCGAAGATTCTGCCGCACTATCGCTACATTCATTATTTAGAGCGCGGCGGGAATCGAAATATTGTCGTAATGGCCGCGCGCCGGTCGGGCATTCCGATCAAATGGACTTCCGAGGAAATCATCGATCGCGAACGCGTGGAAATTCATTTCAATCATCTCAAAGCGTTCACCAAAGGCATGCACGTCGTTTGGACTTTCCACGAAACGCCCGACGGCGTGCGGGTTGAGATTTTGCACGACATGAAGTTCCGCATTCCCCTGCTCGCGCCGATTATGGAAGCGATCATCGGCGACTTTTTTATCGGCAACGTTGCCAACAAAACTTTGCGTTGTATGAAGCAATATGTCGAAGCGCAGGAAAACCGTGTGACCGCATGAAACGACGCGTTGTCATCACCGGGCTCGGTCCGATCACTTGCGTCGGCAAAGGCGTCGAAGGTTTCTGGAACGGGATTCGCGCCGAGAAGACTGGGATTTCCCAGATCGATGGTCTCGATGTCAGCCAGTTTGGCGTTCGCGTCGCTGGCCAGATCAAGGATTGGGATCCGGAGGAATTTTTTCCGCCACACCGTTTGAAGCGACTCGATCGCTACGCCCAATTCTCGGTCGCATCAGCCAAGCTCGCGCTCGACGACGCCGGAATCGAATACGGGCATGATAAACCAAACGATCGAATCGGCGTAAGTTTTGGAACGGCGCTCGGCGGCGTTTGCAAAGCCGAAGAGCAATACATTCGCTTTTTGAAAAAAGGCGCGCGAGGGGTGCAGCCGACGCTGGCCGTGCAAGTCTTCGGCGGCTCCGGCCACTCCAACATTGCGATCGATTTCGGATTCCGCGGCGTCGGCACGACGAATTCCAACAGTTGCGCGAGCGGAACGGTCTCGGTTGGCGAAGCGCTTCGTTATATCCGCGACAATTTCGCGGACGTCGTAGTCGCTGGCGGAGCGGAAGCGCCGCTAACGACGATCACGATCGGCGCCTTCGATATTATCAAAACGATGAGTCGCAACGATGATCCGCAGACCGCATCGCGACCATTCGACAAATTGCGCGACGGTTTTGTGATGGGCGAAGGCGCGGCCTCTTTGATTTTGGAAGAGCTCGAGCATGCGCGCGCGCGCGGCGCGAAAATTTACGCCGAAGTTCTCGGTTACAGCCTGAACAACGACGCGTTTCACATGACAACGCCATTGCCAACCGGCCACTCATGCATTCGCGCGATGCGTGACGCGCTCGCTGATGCGCAACTCTCCGCCGACAAGATCGATTATGTGAATGCGCACGCGAGCTCGACGCAGTTGAATGACAGCGCCGAGACGATGTCGATCAAAGAAGTTTTTGGCGCGCGCGCGTCCAAGATTCCGGTGACCGGAACGAAGGGTTATCACGCGCACCCGCTCGGCGCGACCGGCGCGATCGAGGCCGCGCTCTGCGCGCTCGCGTTAGATCGACAATGGGTGCCGCCGACGATCAATTACGCCAATCCGGACCCGAGCTGCGATCTCGACGTCGTCCCGAATCACGGCCGCGACGCCGAATTGAATTATGTGATGAGCAACTCGTTCGGCTTCGGCGGCATCAACGCCAGTATCGTGCTCGCCCGCCTGCGCGATTAATCGAGCAAATCCGGGCGATTCTGTTTTGTGCGCTTGAGCGCTTGCTCCTTTCGCCATTTCGCAATTTCGGCGTGATTTCCGGAGAGCAAGACTTCGGGAACTTTCCATCCGCGAAATTCCGCCGGTCGTGTGTAGTGTGGCGATTCGAGCGACCCGATACTGAAGGAATCATCCGCCGCCGATTGTTCGTCGCCGAGAGCACCGGGCAACAACCGAACGACGGCATCGACAAAAACTGCCGCCGCAATCGCGCCGTTGGTCAAAACGTAATCGCCGATCGAAATCTCGAGATCGACGAGATGTTCGATCACTCGATGATCAACACCCTCGTAATGACCGCAGATGATGACGAGGTGTGATTCGCTCGAAAGGTCGCTCGCAAGTTTTTGATCGAGCCGTTTTCCGGCGGGCGACATCAAAACCGTTTTTGATTTTGCTCTCTTGAGCTCTTCCACCGCGGCAAAGATCGGCTCCGGTTTCATGACCATCCCCTGCCCGCCGCCGAACGGCGCGTCATCAACGACGTGATGTTTGTCCGTCGTCCAATCGCGCAGATTGTGAATACGAAGATCGACAATTTTATTTTCCTGCGCGCGCTTCATCATGCTTTCGCTCAACGGCGCGCGACAGATCTCGGGAAATAACGTGAGGATGTCGATCTTCATCGCCGGACTCATTATGCGACGCTCCCAGAGAGCCGCTACAGAAGAAATTTACTCGACGATTTCGAGAGTGGCGCGTTGCCCGTGACGCGAGGCGGAGCTGTTCAGCATCGCGCGGATTGCGTGAATCGTCTGACCGTTGCGGCCGATGATGCGGCCGACATCGGTCTGACGGAGCTGGACTTTAAAGACGGTCATTTTGCCGCCCGGAATTTCCGTGAGCACCATGTCGTCGGGAAACTCCACCAACTGGCGAATGATGAACTCGAGAAATTCTTTCATGCCAGAAAAACTAAGCATGAATGAACACCAATGGACACGAAATTTTTCGTGTCGAGATTGTGAACCCTAGCTCGCGGGTTTCTCTTCCGCGGCGCCGGCGGCCGGCATTGCGGGCGCGCTCGCTTCGGTCGGTTGAGGCGCGGGAGCTTCTGCAGCAGGCGCTGCTTCGGCTTTTGCCGCCACTGGTTCAGCCGCTGGTGCTGCTTCAGTCTTGGGAGCTGCTTGTGGTTTTGCAGCTTTCTTCGCTTCAATCGCGGCCATTTTTTTCGCCGCGGCTTCGGGATTTTTGTTTTTCTTGATCAGGCTGCGCACCGTGTCCGAGGGTTGCGCGCCCTTGCTGATCCAATGTTCGATCCGATCGAGCTTCAGCGTGCTGTTCATGCCCGGTTTCTTCGGATCGTACGTGCCGACGATCTCGATAAATTTTCCATCGCGCGGACTCCGTTTGTCCGCGACGACAACTTTAAAATAGGGGCGGTTTAACGCGCCTTCTCTTCGTAATCTGATTGCTACTGACATGTTATTTTTTCATTCGCGCCATTTGCGCCATCATCTTTTTCATTTTGCCCGCGTTCTTCATCAGCTTTCGCATTTGATCGAAACGGCGGACCAACTCGTTCACCTCCGTGACGGTTGAGCCGCTGCCGCGTGCGATCCGCTGACGACGCCTCGCATTCAGAACATCGGGGCGGGTCCGCTCCTCGCTGGTCATCGAAAGCACGATCGCTTCCGTGCGCTTGAGCTGCTTCTCGTCAATCGAGAGGCCCGGAACGTTACTCATACCGGGCAACATGCCAAGGACATTTTCGAGCGGCCCCATTTTGCGCAGCATCTTGAATTGCTGGAGGAAATCGTTGAAATCGAACGAGGCACGGCGCAATTTTTCCTCGAGGCGAGCAGCATCCTCGAACTCGATCGTTTCCGCCGCCTTCTCGACCAGGCCGACGACGTCGCCCATTCCTAAAATCCTGCCCGCGAGGCGCTCCGGCACAAATGTTTCGAATTGGTCGAGCTTCTCGCCGGTCCCGGCGAATTTGATCGGCCGCTGCGTCACCTGGCGCATCGACAAGGCGGCGCCACCGCGCGCGTCGCCATCGAGCTTGGTCAAAATAATCCCGGTTATCTCGATCGCCTGATTGAAATGCGTCGCAATGCTGACCGCTTGCTGGCCAGTCGCGGCATCGACGACGAGCAAAGTTTCCTGCGGGTTAAGAAATCTTTTCAGATCAGCGAGCTCCTCGATCAACGCGACATCTACTTCCTGACGACCTGCAGTGTCGAAGATGTCGATGTTGCCGCCGGCTCGTTCATGCCATTCGAGCGCTGCTGACGCCGCGCGACGAACATTTTTCTCGCCCGGATCGGGTTTAAAAACAGGAATGTCGATTTGTTTGCCGAGCGTCGCCAGTTGCTCGATCGCAGCCGGTCGTTGCAAATCGAGCGCGATCAAATTTGGCGAGCGTCCTTGTTTCTTGAGGAGGCGCGCAAGTTTCGCTGCGGAAGTTGTTTTTCCCGAGCCGTTGAGGCCGACGATCAGAATTCGATGCGGCTCGCCGAGATTCAAAGGCGCGGCGTCGCTGCCAAGCAAGATCGACAATTCGTCATAAAAGATTTTAACGATTTGCTGGCCTGGCGTGATGCTGCGCAGAACGGATTCGCCGAGCGCTTTGTCTTTGATGCGCGCGATGAATCTCTTCGCGACTTCAAAATCGACATCGGCTTCGAGCAGCGCGAGGCGGATCTGTCGCAGCGCGGCGTCGATATTCGCTTCGCTGATTTTTCCGTGGCCACGGAGATCTTTGAAGATCTCCTGCAGCTTGTCACCGAGTTGCGAAAACAAATTATTTCTTCGCCGAAGGTGATGGACTCGCGGCCGGAGCGCCACCTGCACCTTCTTCGATTCCAAACGTCCAGTGCGTTTCCACTTTCTTGTCGCCCGATTTGGCGCTCAAGATAACCGTGCAGGTTTTCTCGCGCAGCTTCTGAGTCACTTGATACGACACAACACCCGTCTTCGGATCGAAGCTTGCCGGAACAACTCCGAGCCCGCTGATGCGCATTTGCACGCTCGCCGGATCGATTTGACCGACCTGGCTAAGATTCGCTTTGATCAATGGCGATGCGCTGCGCACCGTCGATCCATCGGCGGGTTCGGTTTGCAAAGTTGCCGCGCCGAGTTCGGCTATTGCCGGTCCACCCGCGCCCCCACTCGAGCTTGCGATCATTTTGATCGCGTCTTCGAAAACTTTCGGCTTGTTCGCTTCGATCGCGTAACGGCCGAGCGCATCCAGTGGCGACGTCCACGTGATCGGCTGGCCGTAAACCGTGAACATCGCTTCGTAACCGGCGTTGCGCGCGAGTTCTTTAACGTGGTCGTTGTAATTTCCAAACGGAACCGCGAAGCAGTTCACTTTAATTGCGAGGCGTTGCTCGAGAAGCGTTTTGCAACCGACCACTTCGTTTTGAATCCACTGTTCGTACTCGGCTCCGGTCAGTTTCTTTTTCGTTCGCTTACGATCCGGCGAGATGAGCATCACCATGTGACCTTCGCGCAAATCCTGGTGCGTCGCGGAGTGCGCCTCGATATCGACCCCGTTATCGCGCATGTCGCCGAGCATTTCCCAGGTGCAGGCTTGACCCCCGCCGAGTGCGGCTCCCGCCACGCCTTCGGTATAAATGAACATGGTCAGCGGATAACCCATTTTCTTGAGGATCGGCCAGGCGACTTCGTATTGCGATTTCCAGCCGTCATCGAAGGTGATGACCGCGCAGCGCGGCGGAATATTTTTTTCGCCCCTCTTCCAAGCAAGTAAATCCTGCAGGCCAATGACAGTGATCCCGCGCTCTTTCAGCATCTTCATCTGTTGCTCGAACATGGCCGGAGTAATTTCCGTGCCGGGGTAACGCACTTTGTCGACCAGACGGTGGTAGCAGAAAATAATTGTCTGCGCGGTTTGATCGACAACCGGCTTGGAAACAGTTGGCGCCGGGGTGGCAGTTGCCGCCGGCTTGGGCGTTGGGGTTGGTTTGGCCGCAAATGCGACGCTGCAAGTCAGGACCACAGCGAGAAGTGAAATGATTCGGGTGCGCATAATTCGAGGTAACGCCTTTAAATCCGGCTGCGCAAAAAACAAGCGGTTTTTGCGCAGCTCATTCCGGGCGCGAAGCTTGCTCCCATTAGACAGGCGGAGATCTAGAAAGTTTTGGCGACACAACATTTCTAATGTAAGGAACTCAATGGCTCGACTGAATTGGATTTTATTGGGTGCGCTTTCGATGTTGATGGCGGCCTGCGCAACCGGACCGCGTCTCGAAGAGGTTAAAACCAAGAACACCAGCAAATCATTCAAGACTGTCGTGGTCGACGCGGGCCACGGCGGCAAAGACAACGGCGCTTATCGAAAATTTGGCGGAGCCGAAAAACTTGCGACGCTCGACGTCGCGAAACGCCTCTCGCGAAAATTGCGCGAATCCAATTTCCACGTCGTCATGACGAGATCGGGCGACGTTTTCATTCCGCTCGAGGAACGAGTCGCGATCGAGAACGCACAAAAGAATTCGATTTTTGTCAGCGTGCATTTCAACGATTCACGCCGGCGCGGCATTCGCGGGTTCGAAACGTATTATCACGATCGAAATTCGGCTGAGCTCGCGAATCGCATTCAAGCGAAGCTCATGACGATTCCGAAGTCCGCGAATCGCGGCGTGCATCACGCGAACTTCCGCGTGCTCCGGCTCGCGAAATATCCGGCAGTCCTGGTCGAGTGCGGTTTTCTCAGCAATCGTTATGAAGGCGGCGAAGCGCGCGACTCCGAATATCGCGATCAGCTCGCGGATAAAATCGCCGAAGCGATCGTCGAGCAGCGGCACGGCGCAGGCGCTTACGCGAGGCAGTAGCTAGAATTCTTTGCCGCGATGTTCCGGACCAATCGCGGCCAGGAAAATTATCACAACAAAAACGACAGCCTGGACCAGCGCCATCGTTAAAGCGTAATTCGGTTCGCCAGTGGCCAAAGGAAAGCGGTTTTTCGCAAGCCACGTCTGCTGTTGGAGCGCGCCGGCGGCGGCGAAGTTCCCAACTTGATACGCGAGCCCGGGAAAGGTTCCGCGAAAGTCCGCCGGCGAAAGCTCATTCAGGTGCACCGGCACAACTCCCCATGCGCCTTGCACCATGAATTGAATCAGAAATCCTCCGACGATGAGCAGCGCGGTTGTCGGCGCAAAAATCCAAAGCGGAATAAGCAGCATTCCGCAAGCAGCGGAGACAATGATTGTCCGCCGTCGTCCCCATTGTTGCGAGAGATAACCGATGATTGTTCCGCCACAAATCATCCCGAAGGCGTAAACGATCGCGATCTGCGAGGTTTGGTCGGAGTTGAAGCCGCGCTGCTTCTGCAAATACGTCGCGTAAAGATCCTGCGTGCCGTGCGACATGTAATTGAACGCAGTCATTAAAAGCGCGGCGTAGATATAACCGACCGCGTAGCCCTGTTGCAGAATTCCCGAGAACAATCCGCGTGCCTTCGTTGGCAATGATTCCATCGCGAGTGACGCGCCCAGTCCCCATTCGCCGCCCATGCCAATGCCGAAAAGCGCGCGTAAAATTAGGAAGACGGTAAAATTCGGCGCGAACGCGGTGAGTAGTTCCATCACCGAGTAAAAAATGATGTCGATCATCAGCGGCACGCGCCGGCCGAATTTATCGCCGAGCCAACCGAAGACGAGCGCGCCGACCGGGCGCATCATCAACGTGAGCGTGACTGCGAAAGCGACTTTCGGAATCGTCTGGCCGAAATCGCTGCCGATCGGCGCCAGCACAAAAGTGACTAGGAAAAAATCGAGCGCGTCCAAAGTCCAGCCAAGAAAACAGGCGATGAACGTGTTGCGTTGATCGCGAGTGAGGGCTTTGAAAAGTCTCAGCGCTTCCATTCGTCAGTTGTAGTGGCCGCTGTGTTCAGCGGCAATCAATGTTATCTTTGGATCGTGCGCTATCTCGTTAAAGCAAAGGTCAAAGCCGGAAAACCGGAAGCGTTACTGGCTTCGATCGACAACGGAACGCTAGGCAAAGGTTCCATCGCTGGAGACGAGTACATTTATAATATGAATGAGGCGCGTGTGGACGAGCATGGCGTCGCGAGGTGGGTTGAGACTTGTTTTTGCGATCCGCCCCTGGCCGAAGAGCGACCTTACTGGGAAAAATATTTCGAGCTGCTCAGCATCAACGACGCGCATGCGCGGCGGAATTGCCGTCATGAGAACGGGACCGAACCGTGGGCGTGCGGTCAGTGCGATTGCACGAAGAAGCTCGAAGAAAAACTCGCGACCCAGGGCGAATCGTTTTTGGCGCAACTGCGCGAAAACTCTTCCTCTTCCTCTTAGTCTTTATCGGCGACAAGAGGGAGATTAAGTGGGAGAGGAGAACCCGAAACGTATCTACGCATCATGATATGTAGATTTGTTTCTTGATCCCTGGCACAATCACCGCTTAGTTCTCTCCTCACCATGGCGGCCGACCTTCATCCGTTGGAAATATTATTGCGCCAGCGCATCGTCATTCTCGACGGCGCGATGGGCACCATGATCCAGCGTCGTAAACTTTCGGAGGCGGATTATCGAGGCCAACGCTTTGGCGATCGAAAAGGCAAAGACGTTAAAGGTTGCCTCGAGATGCTCAATCTCACCCATCCCGAAATCATCGAGCAGATCCACGCCGAATATCTTCAGGCCGGTGCCGATATCATCGAGACCAACACCTTCAACGGCACGACGATCGGGTTGCACGATTTTCTTTTTCAAGGCGAACCGAAACATGGCCGCAAAGATCAGGAATTTTTCCAGCGCGTGATCGATGACGCCGATCTTCGCGCCCTTGTCCGCGAGATGAATCTCTCGGCCGCGCAAATGGCGCGGCGCGCGGTCGATCACGCAGGAAAAGAAAATGGCCGCAAATATTTCGTTGGCGGCTCGATCGGTCCCCTGCCCGTCACCGCTTCAATTTCGCCCGACGTGAACGACGCTGCCTTTCGCGCGGTCACGTTCGATCAACTCCGCCAAACTTATTTCGAACAGGTCAGCGCGCTCGTCGAAGGCGGTGTCGATCTTTTGCTCGTCGAAACAATCTTCGACACGTTGAACGGCAAGGCCGCATTGTTCGCAGTCGCGGACGTTTTTGAGAAGGCAGGGAAAAAACTTCCGCTCGTTGTTTCGGGAACGGTTACAGACCGGGCCGGCCGGACATTGAGCGGGCAAACGGTCGAGGCGTTCTTGATTTCAATCGCTCACGCGAAGCCGCTCGTCGTCGCGTTGAATTGTTCGTTAGGCCCGGATGAAATGCGCTTTCCGAAACCGGTTTCCCGGAAACACCGAAAAGCCTTGCACCGAAACTAGAACGGTGGGCGAAAAACGGCTGGCTCAATTTGGTCGGTGGCTGTTGCGGCACAACGCCGGAGCACATTCGTTTGATTGCGCAGTCAGTACAAAACGTCGCACCGCGCGCGCTGCCGGAATTAGCGATCGCATGACGCTACAACTTTCCGGCCTCGAGCCGCTCAATATTACCCGCGAGTTCGGCTTCGTCGTGATTGGCGAACGGACGAACATCACCGGCTCGCCAAAATTTTCGAAACTGATCCTCGGCGGCGATTTCGATGGCGCGCTCGTGGTCGCGCGCCAGCAAGTGCAAAACGGCGCGAACATTCTCGACGTGAACATGGACGAGGGAATGATCGATTCCGAAGCCACGATGACGCGTTTCCTGAATCTGCTCGCGAGCGAACCGGAGATCGCGCGCATTCCGATCATGATCGACAGCTCGAAGTGGAGCGTGATCGAAGCCGGCTTGAAATGCGTGCAAGGCAAAGCGGTCGTGAATTCTATCTCGTTAAAAAACGGCGAGGAAGAATTCTTGCGAGAAGCGCGATTGATCCGGCGTTACGGCGCGGCGGTGATCGTGATGGCGTTCGACGAGCAAGGCCAGGCCGACAATTTTCAGCGCAAGATCGACATCTGCGCGCGCGCTTTCAAATTGCTCACCGAGCAAGCGGACTTTCCGGCGAGCGACATTATTTTCGATCCGAACATTCTGACAGTCGCGACCGGCCTCGACGAGCATCGCAATTACGCGGTCGATTTCATCGAAGCGACGCGTTGGATCAAAAGTAATTTGCCGGGTGTGCGCGTCAGCGGCGGCGTCAGTAACATTTCGTTTTCGTTTCGCGGCAATAACGCCGTGCGCGAGGCGATGCACGCCGCATTTTTGTTTCATGCAATCCGCGCCGGCCTCGACATGGCGATCGTGAACGCCGGACAGCTTGCGGTTTACGAAGAGATCCAACCAGAGTTACGCGAACGCGTTGAAGATGTGCTTTTGAATCGCCGCGACGATGCGACCGAGCGTCTGGTCGAATTCGCGGAGAACATCAAAGCGAAGGGAAAAACGAAAGTTAAGGACGACGGCATCACCGATCACATCGAAGTCGACACGGAAGAAGCGCGGAAGAAATCAACGCGGCCGCTTGATGTGATTGAAGGTCCGCTCATGGCCGGAATGAGCGTGGTCGGAGATTTGTTCGGCGCTGGAAAAATGTTTTTGCCGCAAGTGGTGAAGAGCGCGCGAGTGATGAAGAAAGCCGTGGCGTATCTGATGCCGTTCATGGAAGCGGAAAAGCTCGCGGGCGCGAAGCCACAGGGCCGCATCGTGATGGCGACCGTCAAAGGCGACGTGCACGACATCGGCAAAAACATCGTCGGCGTTGTGTTGCAATGTAACAACTACGACGTTGTCGATCTTGGCGTGATGGTTCCGGCCGCGAGAATTCTGGAAACCGCGCGCGAGAAAAATGCCGACGCGATTGGATTGAGCGGGTTAATCACGCCGTCGCTCGATGAGATGGTGCACGTTGCGCAGGAAATGGAGCGCGAAAATTTCAAATTGCCGCTTTTAATTGGCGGAGCGACGACAAGTCGCGCGCACACCGCGGTGAAGATCGCGCCGCATTATCATGAGAGCACGGTGCACGTATTGGATGCATCGCGCGCGGTCGGCGTCGTCAATTCGCTGCTAAATCCAAAACAAAAGACCGCGTTTGATTCGAAGACGCGCGCCGAATACGAAGCGCTGCGTAAAGCACACAGCGCAAAGACGCGCGAGAAAAAATTGCTCACGCTCGAGCAAGCCCGCGCAAATCGGACGCCGATCGATTGGAAAAATTACGCGCCGCCAAAGCCGGAGTTTCTGGGTGTGCGCGAAGTTTCGCCGTCGATTGTCGATCTTCGCGAATACATCGATTGGTCGCCGTTCTTTCATGTCTGGGAATTGCGTGGCCGATATCCGGCGATTTTTGAAGACTCGGCCGTCGGCAAACAGGCGCGCGAAGTCTTTGATGACGCGCAAAAGATCCTCGACGAGATCGCGACGCACAAACTTTTCACTGCGCGCGGCCTCTTCGGACTCTGGCCGGCGCAATCGCGTGGCGACGATGTCGATCTTTTCACCGACGAAGCGCGAGGCGAAAAACTGGCAACGTTTTATTTTCTGCGGCAACAAATGCAGAAACCGGCCGGACAATTCAATCATTGTCTGGCCGATTTCGTCGGCGATTCAGATTTCATTGGCGGGTTCGCCGTTTCAATTCATGGCGCGGACGAGCTCGGCGAAAGATTCAAAGCCGAGCACGACGATTACAACGCGATCATCGCCAAAGCGCTCGCCGACCGCTTGGCGGAAGCGTTCGCGGAATATTTGCACAAGCAGGCGCGAATCGCGTGGAGTTTTGGTCGCGATGAAAATCTTTCGAACGAGGATTTGATCCGCGAAAAATATCGCGGCATACGACCGGCGCCCGGTTATCCAGCCTGTCCGGATCATGCGGACAAACGCACGTTGTTTGATCTGCTTGATGCTGAGCGCAAGATCGACATCAAACTCACCGAGTCGTATGCGATGTATCCGGCGGCGAGCGTGAGCGGATTTTATTTCTCGCATCCGGACTCGAAATATTTCGGCGTCGGGCAAATCGATCGCGATCAGGTCAGCGATTATGCGCAGCGTCGCGGCGAACCGGTCGTGGCGGTTGAGAAACGTCTCGGGCCAAACCTTGGCTACGAGGCGAATCCGTGATATTGGTCACGGCGAAAATCGCGGGGCGTAGCTTAGTTTGGTAGAGCGCCTGGTTTGGGACCAGGAGGTCGGAGGTTCAAATCCTCTCGCCCCGATTTCAAAGCTGGGAATGCGCGACAAGATTAAACTGGTACTCTCAGCTGGCGCGCTTTTTCTCGCTCTCCAAATCGCGATGGCACAGGTGGCGACCGATTCGAATTTGCAGGCTCCGGAAATTCCGACCGCGACGCCGCCGCCGAACGTTCCCGAACGCGCGCAGATCGACGACATTTTCAAGGAAACCTCGTTAGGCAAAGCGGCGGACGAGCGCCGGCTCCATATTGAGTGGCGACAATTGCAAAACGAGGTGGCGAACGATCGCGACATTATTGCCGCGAAGCGCGCGGCGGACACAGCGCATACCGATTTGGAGAAACGCGAGCGACTCCGCGATTATTACAATCTTTACTACGGCCGGATGCGAGTAAGGGCGCGCAGTGGGGAAATGAAAACCGCGCTCGATCAATTGAAAACGGCGCATCTAAGTCAGCTCACGCAAGCGCGCGTGCGACACGAGAGCGACGGCGAATTGCCGACGCCAAGTCCGACGCCGAAGAAGAAAAAAGGTAACAAGCACGTGGACAAGTTTCGCAAAGAAAATTGAGGCGTGAGTTCGGCCGGCGAAAAACCGATTCTTGCCCGCGAGGAGGGCCGAGTTATTTTAGGCGCTCCAAGTCAGACGGCGCGTTCGTCTAGTGGTTAGGACACGGCCCTCTCAAGGCCGGTGCACGGGTTCGACTCCCGTACGCGCTGCGATTAAATTTTGCCTAACGATCGCCGCTGCAATCAGAGCGGATGTAAGACATAACCGTGCGATTTTGCTTGCCAAATGCGTTAAAAGCCTACTACGATCGCGCCCGCTTAGAGCTTCCCGTCGCATGATTTCACGATGCTATTTCGCCCTACTTTGCGTCACCGTCTTCCTGTGCCTCGCATCATCGAGTTTCGCCGCGAAACCGACTCCTAAACCGACCGCAACACCGACGCCAACTCCCGCTCCGACCGCGACACCGACGCCAACCCCCGCTCCAACCACAACGCCAAAACCAACCGCGACTCCCACGCCCGCGCCTACCGCGACTCCGAAGCCAGCAACCCCGACTCCAACAGTTGCGCCTCCTACTCCAACTCCGACGCCAGTTTCAACGGCAGGTTGCCCACTTCCGATCGATTATGGGCTTTCGTCCTCATCCAAGAGTGCGAACTCGCCCGAGAAACCCGGTCCCTTAAAGGCAATTTGCCACCACCCGACGCCCGATCAGAGCTCGACTTACATTATTTTGTGTTTGCCTCCGAACGCGTATAGCGCGCACCTCCAGCACGGCGATACTCCGATTGCCTATAACTGCACCAAAGCCGGTAATTCGGGCCCTTGCGGACCCTAACGTAATTTTTTCCTTTTCGGCGCGGGCTATTCTTCGCGATGAATGACCGATGCATCGAGCGTCGGTTTCATTAGCTGTAATTTCCGCGATCGCTCTCGCGGGTTGCTGGGAAGGAATCAGCCAAGACGTCGTTCCCACAATTCTCTCCGCAAAAGGCGAAATCGTTTACTCGTCGCGCGACTCGGCTGGGTTCCGTCCGCTCAACGCAGAGACGCGCTTCGGGAGCAGCGCGACGATTAGAACTCTGGCCGACGGTCAATCGGACTTGGAAATAATTCCCGGTGCGCTTGCGAGGTTGTGTCCTGATTCGGAACTAAGATTTCACCAGCTAACGCTGGTCAAAGATGGCAATGAGAGCGGCGATGCGATACGCGATCGAATAGCGCGGATCGAGCTATCACGCGGGGCAATGATCGTGTTGTTCGAAGGCGCCGCGAAATTCACGATCAACACTCCGCACGCAACGATCACCGTGCTTCCGAGTTGTCTTTTCCGTCTCGAGGTAGGTTCCAGCAAAACGCGACTTACCTGCGTGCGCGGCAAGGTTTACGCGACGCCGCGGACCGGGCGAGCCGGCACCATTGTCGGCGGTTTTCTCCAAGAGTGGCCGTCCGAACACGATCCTTTGCCGGCGGCAGAAGATTCTCGCGCGCAAAACGAGATCGGCTCAACTCTGGAAACCGCCCGCACTCTGCAAGAATTGGACGTTGCGCAACAGGATCAGCTGCCGAGGAATTGACCTGAACACGTAAACGGCTCGCGACTTGCTTGTTAGCAAGATCGCCAATCCTGGGCGCATGGGACGGAGCGGCGATTTGCCTATGAACCTTAGACTTCTCTGCAGGCTTTTTTTATTAGCGCTGCTTGCGCTGTTGCCTAACAACTTCGTTCGAGCTCAGGATTCAACTCCTGACGAAACCGTAGTTAATCCAATCATCGTGAAAGGCTCGGCTACAGGCGCAGAGAGTCAGCCGGACCAGACGCTTGCTGTGTTCATTACGACCGCGATGCGGCTGCGAGGCCCGAAATTCCTTGCCTACCTCAGCAGCACTGTGCAAACGCGCCCCGACCTGGCGGCGCGCATTGTAGTTTGTGCTCTAAACATCTCGCGCCTGAATTTGCCTTCTACGCAAAGCCAATTGCCCCTTGCGCTCATCGATCAAATCGTCAAAACGGCGGTCGCCGCAGCGCCGGAGAGCGCCACGGAAATTGTGAGCGCGGCAATTCGCTGCGAACCGTACGCGCGAACTACCATCGTGGCCGCGGCGATCACGGCCGCTCCGGCGCAAGCGTCCGAGATTGCGATGGCAATGAATCAAACGTCGAGCGTTTCGATGTTCGCATTGGCCAGCGCAGCAGCAATTAATCCAGTGAATGATGGCGGAGCGGGTGCGGTTAACTCGCCTGAGCAGCCACCGTCCGTGCCCTAACGGTTCTCTTGCCAGTTCGGCGCTGTGTATGGCACGATGAATCGCGACGCTCGGCAACTTTGGATGATTTTTAGATGTACTTCGGACAATTCGTCCCGCTTTGAAAGATTCTTCGCCGGCGTACTCGCCGCGATCTTCTTGGTGGTCGCACCGTCTCTTCGCGCCCAAGAAGCGATCGGAACCGTGGACACGTCTGGCACTCTAATCCAGCCCTCAGGCACGAACCCGACAACGGATCAGACAACAACACCGGTCAATCCCGCGCCGAATTTCCATTCAACCGACCTGCGAAGTCAGGTTTCATCCGAGCCACGACGTTTTCAGTACAACTTACAAATCAGCGTGCGCGGCGTTTACGATGACAATATCGAGCTCAGCCATACCGATCGGGTATCGGACTGGTATTTCTCGATCGAGCCAGTGTTGACGCTTGGTGTCGGCGATATTGCGGGACATGAAGATAACTTTCTTCGCCTGGATTATTTCCCGGCGTTTTTTTTATTTCTCAGCGACTCCGAACACGACGCTTTTCAACAAGTGATCCACGTCCAGGGCCAACATCGCTTTGGTCGACTGACGCTCGGCCTTAGCGAAGAAGTTGCTATTCTAGATGGAACGGATGTTCGTGGTCTCTCGGACCAGACAACTCCGGGCAGTCATCCGAATCTGGACGTCGCCGGGAGGACGAAATTCCAAACTTATCGAACTCGCCTTGATGCGAGCTACGATTTGAGCGGCAAAACCTTTTTAACCAGTGAAATCAATTCGCTGATCACGAACTACAATTCATCGAGCCTTTTCAGCTCAGGCGATGTTTCCGCTAACCTTTTCATGAATTACCACTACAGCGATAAATTGGTGGTGGGAGTTGGCGGCACCGGCGGCTACAACTTTGTTGAGGATCCCAATCCGAACGAAACGTTCGAGCAGGCGAATATGCGCCTGGCGTATCAGGCGAGCGGGAAACTGACGTTCGCTGCTTCCGGCGGTGTCGAGTTTCGCCAGTTCGAGTAGAGTTCGCGCGACATGTATATCTCGCCCGTGTTCGACCTGAGCGTTAACTATCAGCCAGCGGATGGAACAACATTCACGCTCAGCGGCAATCGACGAAACTACAATTCCGCGGTGCTGGGCGGACAGGATTTTGCGGCCACAACAATTGAGGCTGGCGTTCGGCAACGGTTCCTTCAGCGTTTTTTCGTGGCGGTCACAGGCGGCTACGAAAACTCGGACTACTTCAGCACCGTCAGCGCTGTTTCTACTAATCGTCAGGACAATTATTATTTCGTCCAACCGTCGATTGATTTTTCGATCACTAGATTTTGGACCTTCGGTGCGTATTATCTGCACCGGCAAAATGACAGCTCCTCCGTATCGTTCAGCTTCGATGACAACCAGGTCGGGTTCCGAAGTGGACTTCTGTTCTAATCGACCGCGCGAACGTAGCTTGAAGTGAAAATGTTCAGATTGATTCTCCCGAGCTTCATTATTGCCGCGGCTGCTTTCGCTCAGAACGCAACGCCGGGTGATGCCGTCCGGCCAATCGCGGTTCCCGGTCCTTCCAATTCCGCGATCTCATCTGCGCCAAATAATTCTTTGAGCGCACCGAGCGGCTACACCTTGCGAGCGAACGATCAGGTCGCGGTGGAAGTTTTCGGTGAAGAGGATTTGCGAACAAACACCCGTCTCAATGGCGAAGGAAATTTGAGTCTCCCTCTTCTCGGTTCCGTGCATCTCGCGGGACTCACACTCGGGCAAGCAACCAACCGCATCACGGAACTTTACGGACGCGATTATCTCGTGAATCCAAGAGTGAATGTGACACTCGTCGGTTACGCGAAACGCCGTTTCACAATTCTCGGACAGGTTAACCGGCCCGGGAGTTACGAAATGCCAGAAGGCAGTCCGGACGGAGTCGATCTTCTGGAAGCGATCGCGATGGCCGGCGGTTACACCCGGATCGCAGCGCCGGAGCGAATCAGCATTCGCCGACGCGGCGCAAGCGGCGAAGACGAGGTCTTGCGGGTCGATGCAAAGCGGCTGGCCAAGCGAGGCGGCGAAAATTTCCAGGTGTTGCCTGGGGATACCGTCACGGTGGCGGAAAGTCTCTTCTGAGGAAGGCTCGCTGTTTGCTTTTTGATCCTGCCATCGCGATATAGAATTTCCGGTTTCTGCCTGCTGTGAATCCTCCGCTTCAATCGATTTCGCCATCGCCGTCGCCGACTACCGGGACCGTTCCGATCGGTGGGACACCAGTTAACTTTGAGGCTTTCGAGCAGAAACGCGGCCTGGACTTCCTCCGGCTCTGGCACGCGGTCGTTGAGAGAATCTGGATCGTTGTGCTCTGCATCGTGGCCGGACTTTTCCTCGCCATCGGATATCTCGCGCGGACGCCGAAACTTTATCAAGGACACATCGTGCTCGAAGTTGAGTTTCAGGAGCCGAGTCTCGTCGCTTCGGAAGAACCTGCGTCGCGAATGCGCTCGATGTTTCTTGCGCATTGCTCGCGCGCGTTGTACGGGCCGAAGGATTAGCTGATGACGGCGGCAAAGCATTGCTCGGCCGTTCCGTCACCGCGACGTCGAGCAAATCAAGCAACGCAAAATCGCGCACATCGGGCGGGGCGGCGGACAAAACGGACGAAACCACGAATGCGCCGGCCTTCACTCCGTTGGAAGAAGCGCTCGGCGGCGCGATCTCCGGAATGGTGAAGCCCGTGATTCGCCGCGGCACTCGACTCATCGATCTCTACGTTACAAATCGCGATCCAGTGATGGCGCAACGACTCTCTGAAGCGGTCGGACGCGAATATATTCGATATTCGATCGCGCAACGCGCGGCCTACAGTCAGAACGCGCTCCGTTACTTGTTGGAAGAAGAAGAACGTCTCAAGGCCAAATTGCAGACAAGCGAAGCCGCCGTCGCCGAGTACAAGGAAAAAACGCCGGACGCGCTGCAACTCGGAGGGGGCGCAGCCGCGACTGGAAGTCAGGCGGGCGCGGGCAGTTCAGGCGGACGAGGTGGCTTGGTGGAAGACAAACTTCAAGAGTTGACGAGCAAATTGACCGGGGCAAAAGCCGACCGCATTCGAATTGAAAACGAATTGAAGCAGATCGAAGGCACGGGCGACAACGTGGATGCATTGCTCGCGATTCCAAGCATCAGTGCCGCCCCAACTGTGGTCGATCGCCGCCGTGAGGTGTCGCAACTCGAAGGGACCGTGGCCACTCTGGCGCAACGCTATAAAGATAAGCATCCAAAGATGGTTGCTGCACGCGCCGCGCTGAAAGAAGCGAGAGAAAGTCTGCGTCGTGCCGTTCTTGATCAGCCGAACGTCCTCCAAAATATGCTCGAGCAAGCGAAAGCGACCGAGAGCAGTGGGCAAACTGCGGTCCAGGAACAGGAAAAAGCTGCGCTTGCCCTGAACAAGGCAGCGATTGGTTATCAGCAACTCGCGCGGCAGGCCGAAACTGATCGGGCGCTTTATGAAAGCGTTTTGCGTCAAATCAAACAAACTGATGTCTCGAAGGATGTAAAAATGACGGCCATCAGTGTGGTCGAGCACTCGCCGCTTCCCGGCGCGCCGGTTAGTCCGAGCACGAGCAAGACACTCGTTCTCGGTCTGCTCGGCGGACTCGCGGCCGGACTTGCTTTCATATTTGGCGCCGACGCAATCGATCGCTCGGTTAAAACGGTTGATCAGGCGGAAACGACTTTCGGTCTTCCCGTTTTGGCGGCAGTTCCCGAAACAAAGGACGAGGCAGCAACTCAAAAGCATTCAAAACGAAAATCGGACGGCACCGCAACTTATCGGGTCATCGCCGAAACACCCGAAGGGCCGGCTGCCGAAGCATTTCGGAATTTGCGAGCAGCGCTTTCGCTTCTCGGACCAGAGAGTGAACGAAAAATCTCGCTCTTTACCAGCGCGGTGCCGAGCGAAGGCAAAAGTTTCACCAGCACCAATTACGCGGTGTCGCTTGCGCAACAGGGTTACCGAGTACTCTTGATCGATGGCGATCTTCGCCGGCCGAGTCTTCACAAGGTCTTTCAGCTCTCGGCAAAATGGAATACGCATGCAGCCTATGCCGAGCATCCCGGTTTCGTGGATTGTCTCATCGGCAGTGCAAAACTTCAGACGGCGGCCCGCCCAATTTCGGCCGAAGAAATCGATGTCGTCGGAGAAGCGATCGCGATGCGCGGCAAACTTCACACCGCCACCGGCGGCCAATTGTTTATTTTAGCGGGCGGCCATCGCGCTCCCAACCCCGCGGAAATTTTGAGCGGACCGGCGTTTCACAAAACAATGACCGAAGCGGCTAAGCTTTTCGATCGCGTGGTGGTCGACAGCGCGCCCGTGCTGGCGGTCAGCGACACGCTTTTGATGGCGCCGTTCGTGCAAACCGTTTGCATGATCATTCGCGCGCGGAAAACGCCGCGCCCTGCGGTGCAACGGGCGTTATCTTTGATCGCGGCCGCGGGAACGCGTCCGGCCGGTTTGGTTTTGAATCGTCTGCCGCAGAGTCGCGGCTACGGGTATTATTATTACTACGCCTCGCCCGGTTACGGAAAAGGCGAAGGATCCTACTCGAGCAGCTACGGCGAATCAGAAGCTCAACCTAGTAGCTGATAACTTAGCTCGCGTTATTCCAACGCAAGCTGCTCCAACACAAGCCAAGACAGGTCGCAACGTAGAGTTGGATCGACATGATTTGGAGTGGGAAATCGACCAGCGCATGAATTGCGACACCGCTGAGCGCGATCATCGCCATCGGTAAAATCAATCGCCGCCGCCCGCTCCACTCGCCTTTCAGACCTCGGACCTCGGCCTTCGGGCCCTTGCGATATTTGTTTTGCTTTCGTAGCGCAAACACCGCGGCAATTACACCACCGAAGAAAAGTGCGGCCCAACAAAAACTGCCGACCCACCCCCACTCCATCACCGTTTCCAAATAATCCTGATGCAGGAATCGCCACTGTCCCGTCACCGGCTTGCTTTCGCTTTTGTTGTAACTCGGAAAAATGACACGAAAAGTTCCCGGTCCGAATCCCATCAATCCCGCATCAGGTAACGTGCGCAGAGCGACACCTGATGCCGACCAGCGCGCGTCTACCGAAATTTGTTCGCCTATTTTTTTCCAACGTTGAACTGGTTGGTCGAGGTGTGTTGTTGCGGCAATCGCGCCAATCACTAACAAAATCGCCGCCGCTCCGCCCAGCGCGACGTTTCGCTCCGATCGTGAGAAACGACGCGCGATCTTCGGTCCGAGCTGCCACATCAGTGCGATGAAAATCAAAATCCCGATTAGTTGCGCCATTTTCGAAGTATTGGCAGCGATGGCCGCGACATTTACCAGGAACATGGTTAGCCACGTTGCCCGCAACAAAGGCTTCGTCTCCGTTCCAAACGCTCGCAACGCGAGCCCGGCCGTAAACGGCAACACCAAATTCAGAAATGCGCCGGCGTTCGCGTGATAGTAGTAGCTGGCGAAAAACGTACTCGACGAGAGGCCCATGATCGGCGTTTGCCAGAACAACGCTTTGGCGCCACTCGCCTTCTCCAAAAGTCCAAAAAGCGCAATGGATCCGCCCGCGAGAGCGATCGCGCCCCAGAGTTGCAGGAGATATTTCCCTTCGCGCGCAAGATCGACAACGAACAAGATCGACAACAACAACAGCGCCGCACGAATCATCCAAGCCGCGCTGATCGCGTAATCCACCGAGCCCGGCGCTCGTGGCAGAAGACGATCCAGTCTCATGAAAGTGGCGAACTCCGCATCGTAGACTGAGCGCGCATTGAAGGTCATCCACGCACCGATAATCAACAACGCCACGACGATCCATATCAACGCCGGCGGAAATTTCGGCGCGCGCCGATTGATGATTAAATCAGCGATCCAGAGAATCAGCACCGCCGCGAGCAACCAATCGATGACAACAATGCTTATTGAAGTTGTTCCGCCGTAAAACCAGGGAGCTACAGCAAGGGTAAGGAAAAATGAATAGCGTGCTGTAACGCGAAGAAAGCTAGAGCTCACGGCCGCCACCAAGCCTAAGGGGAAAGCGAAAAGGCTAAAGTAGAAAACGCCCTCTACTTCTTAATTTTTACTTCGCCCTATCGTCCCTGGCCGAAAAGCATCGTATGCACCGTCTTCAACGCAATCATTGCATCGAGCTTCAAGGAATAATGTCGAATGTAAGCCGGTGATCCCCGGCTTCACCAAATGCCGGAAATGATAGAACGGAATTTTCTTTTCGTAGCGTTCCACGCACTTCTCCCACTCCGCGCGCGGACCAATCAAACTCATATCGCCCTTGAGCACGTTCCAAAGCTGAGGCAACTCATCGAGCCGGAGTTTGCGAAGCCAACGACCAACGCCGGTGATGCGAGGATCGTTCTCGCGCGTGTAGATGTCTTCGTCCGTCACTTCCTCTGTCACGGACATCGTGCGGAATTTGTAAGCAACGAAACGTTGTCCTTCACGGCCGACGCGCAATTGACCAAAAATTGCGGGGCGACCACTCGTTAGCCAGATGGCTAAAGTGATAAGAACAAATAACGGGGAACTGAGAAGCAGCAGGGCGCCGGCAGCAATGACGTCGAACAGGCGTTTCAAGTAATGATAGGGCGAGATTCGCGCGAGCTGGAACCCCATTTGGAGCGGCCAGAATGGATCGATCGTGTGCATCGGCACGTGCCGCCAATGCGCTTCGTAGAACGATTCTAGCGTGTAGACACGTGTGCGCTGAAATTGCGTCCGCACCAGTCGCTCGATTAAATCGCGGCCGAGACGCTCCACGCTCTCCGCGAGAATCACACCGCTGTAGCGCGGGTCGAGATTAGCCAGCTTTGCCGCAACCCCACCTTCGACCCAATCCGTGAAAGATCGTCATCCACAAACTCAAGCTGCTGCTGACTCGGAGAATGTTTGTCGGCCTCGTAAAAATGCTTCGCCAATTCCCCGCTGCCGATCACCAGAAAGGTTCGTTGCGCAGACCTCGCAACAATTTTCTGACGAAAAATCCGGCGATAAAGGAGCGAAGTCGGCGTGAAGAGGAAGAAACTCAGCAAGAGCACTGCGCGGCTCGGCTTCATGTCGCCTTGATACGCAGCCGCGGAATAAATAAGCAGCGAACTGATCACCGCGGCGGCGGCGATGGCCAGGATGTGCTCGGCGGTGTAGGTGAGTCCGCGTGTCTCGGTGTTGCGACTGTAACCGCCTACAATATAAAGCGCCTGCAACAGCACTACGAGACTGATGCAATCGACCAGAACAAACTCAAACGGACCAACGAAGAACG
>QHOZ01000025.1:0-2038 GCA_003219495.1 Verrucomicrobiota bacterium
CGAGTTCTTCGAGGCGCGCTTGTCGCGACAGCTGAAGCATGCGGACGGGATTGTGGTTCGTCCGGTTCCACAAATCGGGGTCGAGATGGCGAAAGAGCCGGCGCGCGCTTGGCTCCCACGTCCACCAGAGATTGGAGCTGACTTCCCGAAGCGGCTCGAGCGCGGCGGGAAGGGTAGGGATTACGTTATAAATGTGGAACGTAGGCATGAACGGCGGCGAAATTGCAAAGTGTCAAAAAATTGTGAGCAGGCAAGTAGGCCAAGTGGCTTAGATGCATATCGCGCGCCAATTGCTCCCGGGAATCGAGGCTAAAATGCGCCTCGCTTCGGTCGAACTCCGAGCCCGATGACGAAGCCGGTGACGAGTCCACACAGATGCGCGGACGTGCTCACTTGCGGCGTGAGAACGTCAAACACGACTTGGACCACGATGATCATCAGGATGTTGAGTAAACGCTGACGGGCCTGCCAGGTATGGCGATGTCGAATCAAAAATCCCGCCCACACTCCGACAATTCCCATGATGCAACCCGACGCTCCGACCAGAATCGCCGGGCGCACAATTTTCACGAGCGTAAGCAGGATGACCCCCGCGGTGGATCCGACTCCGGAGATCAAATAAGCGCCGGCAAATCGAATCGTGCCGATAACTTTTTCGAGCGGCGGCCCAATCACGTAAAGCGCGAGCAGATTGAAGATCAGATGCACGGGATTGTAGTGGAGAAAAAGCGCGGCAAAGAGGCGCCAGAATTCGCCCTTGCTGATCACCGCATGAAAATCGAGCGCACCGAGACGATGCAGCGCATCGGGATTGCTCAGGGCTTCGCGATGCAGCTCGATAAAGTAAACGGCGATGTTGAGCAAAATGATGATGATCACTCCGGGTGCGCTTCGCAGCCGGCGAAATATCGAATCGGGGAGGCTCTCGCTTTCGATTTCAGGCGCGGGAAGATTTCGCGCTTCGAGCTGGTGAAAAATATCCAATTGCTCCCGCAATTGCGCCGTCGGATGCAAACGAGCTGCGATGCGTGCCGCAGACCCAGCATTGGCAAAAATAAAAGCGCGAACCACGCGCCGCCGCCGACATAACCGGCGTATTCTCTAAAGAACAACCAGGTGAGGCCGGTTATCGCGAGGACGATGATCGCGGAGATTCGCCAGCCGCGAAACACTCCGCCCGGCCGCCAGGTGCGCGCAAGAACGAGCAAGGGCGTGGCTACCGCGAGAAAAAGTAAGATGTGATTGAAGTCCACGAAACGAAATTGGAGTCCTCGACTTTTGAGGTTGGACGCAAAAGGTCAACGGTTATTGTCGATCTTGCCTATGAAAGTTACGGTCACGGATTATCTGGACGTTGTCTCCTCGTGGTGCTTTTGGTCCGAGCCAAGCTGGGCGGAGTTAAAAAAGCGTTACGAGGGTCGCGTTGAATTTCGATGGAAGATCGCGTTGATGGATCCCATTGGCCTTCCGACATCGCGCGAGCAGGAACAATGGTTTTATCGCCGAAGCGGAATCATGAATCGTTCCCCGTTCATGCTAAACACCGATTGGTACGACGCGAACCTCAAGGAATGGCTGCCACCGAATGCCGTTGCGGAGGCGGGTAGGGATTTTGGAATCATTGATGACCGCATTCGTCTCGCGATCTCGAACGCCGCGTTGCGCGAAGGACAAAAGGTGAGCGACTGGAACGTTTGCGCCGAAATAGGCGCGGGCGCGGGCAGGATCGACAAGCAAAAATTAATCGGGGTTGCGAAATCGCCCGCGGTCGAAAAACGGCTGCGTGATTCCACGGCAGAGTTTCACGCGATGCAAATCACGCAACGCCCGACGTTCGTCATCGACACCGAAATCGGAGATCGCGCGATCTTTTCCGGCGTCATGAAGTTGGAGGCGATTGCGGCAACGATTGAGAGCATGTTGGACGACGCGGATTTCTATGCCGCGTACAAAGCCCACCATGGGGATCCGCCGCCAAAATGAGTTGGCGTGGGCGCGCGGCCTGCTTCGATTGAGCGAGATTCACCTTGCCAGCATT